>NZ_LDUJ01000016.1:0-114193 GCF_001043675.1 Lysinibacillus sp. LK3 | reverse complement strand
AAAGTGACAATAATGTTAGCTTAAGCAATTAATTGTCACATTTTACGATGGTTTAAAGATACATTTTTTCTTAACATAGCTTTATAAGCTATAAAGGAGAGAATGTCTTGAATATATTAGAAATAAATAATGATTTATTTAGAATGCTTAATAGTTTAGGAAAAGAATTTCAATTCTTCAATTTACCAATGATTATTATTGCTGAATACACAGTTATTTTCTTAGCTATTTTTGTTATTCTGTTCTGGTTTACCAAAGATAGAGAAAATAAAATAATGCTTATGTGCGCAAGTATTGCTTTCGTTTTGGCTGAAATTATAGGGAAATTTGCAGGGTTATTACATTTTAATCACCAACCATTTGCTGTCCTTTCGAATACAAATCAGTTGATAGAAAAAGCAATAAATAATTCATTTCCAAGCGATCATACCATATTATTTTTTTCATTCTGTATGTCCTTTTGGTTATTTAAAAAAGGAAAATGGAGTCTATGGATTTTGCTTGCTATATTAGTCGGAATTTCACGTATTTGGGTAGGAGTTCATTATCCATTAGATGTAATGGTAGGTGCTCTTTTTGGAATTACTTCTGCAATAATAATTTACTTTACACTTCCGAAATTAACACTAATAGAAAATGGAATTACCAAATATGAATCCATTGAAAAAGTAATTAGAAGAAAATTCCATAAAACAAATCTAATGTAAAACAATATTAAAGGTCACGTCTAAAATTAAAGTGTACCCTTTACAAAGGGTACACTTTAAAACAGGTGTGACTTTTTCTTTTGCTTTGAAAACAGCATCAAACAGCCAAAACGGTATGAGTTGAGATGGCAGGGTTTGGTGATGTTTTGAAAGTGGAATTTGTAGAAAATTGTTCCAATTTATTATCTCTCAGATTATGATTTAGTGGGAGGTTAAATAATGTCAGATAAAATTTAAAACATTTTTATTGGAATCATATTTTTTGTTGTCCTAATTTTAGGGACATCATTCGTAATTGATACAATAATGATCGATGGATTAAATGTTGATAATGGACTTATAGGTAGTATAGTGGGTGGGATAATAGGAATGGTAGGAGTAATTGTAACTACTTATTTCATTATCGAAGCAAACAAAAAATCAGTGGAGGATTCGTTAAAAAAACAAGATAAGCAGGCAAGGGATAGAGATTACATTGCATTAATCCTTACCAAAGCAGAGGAGTTGAACCATGAAATTATAAAATCTACTCAAATCTACAAAAAAATAATGGATAATTTCAGAATTACTAAAACACACCAAATCTTAATTAACACATATGAGGATAGATTTTCTTTAAAACGTAAAGATGACGGAATTTATGATATGGCTAAAAGGGATTTGGTCGAAAACAATCTGAAACTCGAAAAACTGCGAAATGAATTAACAATTTGTTTAAATACTTTAATTATAAAAAATATTTACATCGGAATTTTATCAGACCAAATTAATGGTTACGAACATACAGTTAATCGGAATGTCGAAATAATAATTAATAGTTTAGATTCGATAGGTAATTTAAATGAACTAGAAGAAACGTTCCGATGGCATAATAAGTATTACATAAATGATTCAAATAAATTACTAAAAGATTTGAATGATTTTATTGTAGAAAAACTGAGCGAATTAAGAAAAGGCGTGAGTTGAATACTTTACTAATCAATAAAGGGTTGATTTCAAACAAATTTTTCTAATAGGAGCGTGTAAAATGAATTTAAAAGAAAAGTTGATATTAATAAAAGAAAATGGGTACCAAGCACCTCCCGATAGATTTCAGTTGATACTAGAAATGATAAATAACATTGGCTCTTTGGATGCCCAACTACGTGATGAGCTAATTTATACAACCTTATCACACTGGATTCCTGATAAATCTCTCACCGCAAACGAACTAGAACAACTTTTACCGGTTGTTTTGGATAAAAACCATTTGCTTTTTAAGCTTGGTGAAACAAATACAGACTCTGTCTTCACTCGGTCTTTCTCCATGCTAGTCATACCGCTCCTCTTAACGAGGCATAGAGAATCACCATTTCTCTCAAGAGAGCAAATTCATCACATAAAAGAGAAAGTATTTTACAATGTACAAGAAGAGCGAGATTACCGTGGGTATGATGAAGAAAAAGGCTGGGCTCATGCCATAGCCCATGCAGCAGATGCTTTAGATGATTTGGCTCAATGTTCCGAACTGGATAAAAGCGACCTCTTAACTATCCTCGATTTGGTTTACGAAAAGATGACTATAACAGAGCGAATTTACTCCGATGGGGAAGATGAGAGAATGGTCAAATCCATAATTAGTGTTTTAAATAGAAAAATACTTAGTCAGACTTGTGTAGAGCAGTGGATTCAAAGTTTTGGTGATGTGGAGAAAAATTCAGAATTTCTTCCTGCCTTTAAGCAAAAAAATAATATAAAGAACTTTTTGAAAAGTTTATACTTTCGAGTTAAATTTTACAAAGTGGATGCCGTTCTCTGCTCCACTATCGAGCGGACATTATATAAAGTAGAAAAAGTATACTATTCCTAATTTTAAAAGTGTCGAATAAAAAAAGAATATCTTTATAATGAATTTACTCTCTTGGTAGTTATCACTTATGATCCGTCCCTAACACTCATCATCTTCAGATTGAAATAGTAATAAAATCGAGTATAGAACTACTATCGTGGGTGATATGAGCGATTTAGTAATAGAAGGCGGTTTAGGGTCTAGTTATATTGGTGAAGGACCAAGTGGTTTATTGAAGGTATTAATATTACTAGGTATTGATAATGAAACCGCTAATAGGTTGGTTTATGAAGATACCCAAAATACTTATACTTTTAAGCATGAATTTTAATTAAGTTCCAAAGCACTCTCGATCGGGGGGCTTTTTTATTATGCTGTGAGAGCAATCGAGATGGGCAATGGTAAATGTTACTGAATCTCGATGTTCCTCATAGTTTTTTATTTTACGGGACAAAGGAGAGGGTATAGGGCATGAGTCAAGAATCAACCTTTCAACAAGCTGTTACTGTAGCTGACCATGAAAAACGGCTACAGGAACTAGAAAAAGACGTATCAACAATTAAACCTATCGTGTACAACACAGTTTCAAGTGTTAAACAAATCGAAAAATCTGTTGAAAAAATGGAACAGAACAGTGATAAAATCACAGGTTATTTTTTAGCTGCTGTAATTAGAGCTGTGGTAGGAGTTTTATTTATAGCATTACAAAATTCACTTTTTAGAGGATAATTAAATGAAAATCAACTGGAAAGTACGTTTAAAACACTAACCATTTTTAGTTTCATTATTCGCATTTTTGTTATTGTTGGTACAACAAGTGTCAGCAGCATTTGGATACAGTTTACCTGCAGCAGTTGGCGCAAGCCACTGCTATTTTTAATACCATTTTAAGTATTTTGATTTTGTTAGGAATTGTCATTGATCCTACAACAAGTGATGTCAGTGATAGTGTACAAGCATTAAAATAAGAAAAACAAAGGGTGATAAATAATGGTGCTAATCAGACAACATATAGTGTCAACAGCCGTTGCTATTAAAGTAACAGGAGGACGAAAAAACACTCGTGAAAAAAATATGTATCCATGAGACAGACAATACCAACAAGGGAAGTGAGGCTGACAATCACGCTCGACTGCAAGCTAATGGTAACAGTCGACAAGCAAGTTGGCATTGGTCTGTGGATGACAAAGAAGCTGTGCAATCATTTACACATGATTATCAATGTTGGGCAGCAGGCAGTACTAAGGGGAATAACGAAGCAATACAAATTGAAATGTGCGTAAATAGTGACGGTGATTATGTCAAGACTGTTCAAAATACAGCATCACTAGTTGCAAAAATTCTTAAAGACGAGAACCTAACAGTCAATGATGTAGTACAGCACAACTTTTACAGTGGAAAAAATTGCCCTAGTAAGATGCGTTCCACAAGTGCACCTATTCCATGGAGCAGTTTTTTAAAAATGGATGACGTTATGAAATTTACTAACGAAACACTTAAAGCAGCAGTACGAGACTACCTAAAGCAAGCTGTAGATAAAAAGCTTATTGATAAATTACACCTAGAAAAATTTGACGCTGGTACATTGACTGACGGTGATTTTAAAGGATTAGAAATTATCATTGCACAACGTAGTAAATAATGTTAGTTTCAGTAAAATCGCTAAAAGCCAGCAAAGCTATTTTAGATGAACTGGTTTTAATACTTAATATCAAGTGACAATTCAGTGAAAAATATTATTTGAATATAAGAATGAAACTAAATGAAAATATCAAGTGTTTTAGTGTGATTTCAACTAAAAATATTGCTTAAGTTATATAAAATAACAATCGAACGCCAAAAAACGGCGGTATAATTGGCGTGATTTGGCGTATTTTTAAAGAATTTAATTGAACACCGTCAAAAATTGTCGGTGTGTACGCCAGAAATTGGCGTGAATATTCATTTGAATTACCACTTTTGGTAATGATAGGATAATGGTAACTCGAGGTCTTATTATGCTATAGCAGTTAACGTAATCTTCAAAAAGTAATAATAATTATAACGAAATTTTAGCTGCAAACTATAAATAAAGGAGAATAAGTAAAATGAAGAAGAAAATTTTAAGTTTGATAACGGCATTTGTATTTGCATTAGGTTTAATTACTTTTAGTGATAGCGCCAGTGCAAAGGAAAGTGTGCTTGAAAGTGCAAGTACTATTGTAGATGGGTATGAAGAATACTTCCGTATAGATGCATTGTTTGCATATAATCCATCTAAGAAATGGTATGTGAGTGCCGAGAATTACACTTATAATAAGGGCGGAGAATACATGATTCGCGTCTATAAGAGTGGAACAAAAACCGTACTATTTGAAGCAAAAGGTTATATCGAAGGAAGAACAGATGGAAGTTTACCATCTAGATCATCTCATTTCTGGTATACACCAAATTCGCAAACTCTTTATTATGATCTTGTGGTTTATCGTAAAGGAGATATCGAAGTCCTAGGAGATGTTAGAGAAGTAGAATAATGAAAAAAACCAGGCGCTCATTCAAAAGTGAGTACCTGGGCTTTTTTGGTTTAACTTATATATTAATTATTTTTTATTAGGCATAGATAACAGTATACCTATAGAACTTTCCGTAGTTGTAAGCTTAATTTCAGCATCATCTTTTGTATAAACCCTTAATGTATCCCCATCTTCAAATTTTTCACTGTCGACCTCTTTCCAGCCTTTAAACATAATTAAGAGCTTATAGTCAAACGGAAGCCCATCCGTCACTTTTGGCCAATCCAAATATAGAGAGTTAGATATATTTGATTCAATATCTATCATTTCATCTTCCCCAATTACTTCAGCATTTTTAGGTATTGGAAACCCGTTTACTATGACTCCTTCTTCATACCTTGAATCTAGCAAAAAGTAAGATATTCCTACAAGCGCTACTAATACAATTGCGATTACTGCCACTATTTTTTTTATTTTACTCACACCCTTTCATTACCATTTTAGGTAATTCGACGTAATTTGTATATAACAAAAAACAGACAACATTTTTAGTTATCTGCTTCATCTTAAAACGGCAGTAAGAAGGTTAATCAACATCTTATGTAGAAATATTTGTAAAAGGCTGTGAAGATCATGAATTACAAAACAATAGTGCCAGTACGGTTTTTATTCAAGCGCAGGCCATATGATGTAGAGATTGTAGGTGTATCAAATTTGTTTTTGACTCGAGAGGAATACGAAGCTCTAACAGATGAAATGGTCTTAAAACTTTTACGAGATCAAGGCCACAATGTAATCAGGTTGATCCGTGAGGGTGAAAATGTAATAGGTGTTGATTTTAAGCAGTATTAAAGCCTTCTAACTATAGAGGGCTATTTTTTTGCATAAAAACCGTAGTTAAATGAGTAATTAGGATTAAATAGGCTGTGATTTTTTTAGTTATAATATATTCCTTGTTCAGGTTTAATATGGTAACTTTGGTATGTATATAGATTTTTTTATAAAAAGGAGAGTATGAAATGTTACATAGGAAATCAACGAAAAATAATTTAATGATTAAAGCACTAGCAGCGAGTGTTATGACAGCTGCTATGGTTATTCCAGTTGCTACTGATAATGCTCAAGCAGCTCCAGTTACCAACACAACGTTTAAAGATGTACCTAAATCCCATTGGGCATATGAGTCAATTAAACAGGTTGCTGAAAAAGGATTAGTAACCGGATATGAAGATGGTACATATAAACCATCTGCTCAAGTTACTCGCGCTGAGTTTGCAACGTTTTTAGCTAGAGTATTTAATCGTAACGAGCGAGCAACTGTAAGTTTTAATGATGTTTCGAATACACATTGGGCTCATGAAGCAATCCAAGAGGGATTAGCTTTAGGGTTTATCAAAGCAGAGGATTTCTCTAAAAATAAATTTGAACCAAATAAACCAATGACTCGTGGGGAAATGTCCCGTTGGTTAGCGAATGGTTTAGCACATGCTAATGCTGATTATGGCAAAGCAATCGAGGAAATGGCGAATTCAAACCTTACCTTAATACCGATTCCCGAATTTTATAAGGGTGGAGTAGACAAAAAAGACTTACCTTATATTGGTGTAGCACTAGGTACGGGATTGCTTTCAGGCTATGAGGACTTTACCTTTAAGCCGAATGGTAATACAACTCGTGCCGAGGTAGCAACAATCCTTATTCGTTACATGGATACATTGAAGAAAGTGCCATCTGATTTCATAGGTTTACAGGAACTTCGTGAGGTTGCTAATACAGGGACGAATATATTGACACTCACAAATTTTGAAAAAAGGAGGTATAGCGATACTGCTTCTTGGTACAGAAGTACAGAAAAATCTGCGAAAAAGTTAAATATGAGTGTAGAAGAATATATAAATATGGTCTATGGAGAGGCATTTAAGCTACCAGTTGAGGGAGAAGCAGTAGGTGGTTTCGAGGATGTACTAGGGAAACCGTATACGTTGAACAACAAACGTGCTGTTAATACTATAGAACGTGTCATTTTCGTGGACACAAGAGGTTCACAAGCAAAAGGTATCTACAAGGATATGTTTTTTTATACAGATCAAAACCCGAACTCATTTAATATATTAAATAGAAATTTATATCATGTTTATTCCGAATACACAACAACACCAAGTCAAAATACCACTTTATCTAGCATGTATAATGGCTCTGTAATGGGACAAGTAAGTTCTCAAGTTGTTAATAAAGTAAAAGTAGAACAATTTGGTATCACATCACCTCGAACAACAGACGGATGGTACTATGAGGAAGTGGAAAAGGGAGTATTCAAAAAAATAACAAACGATTTCTTCACAAAAGGTAAAACTGTCCGCTATTGGGCGGAACAAATTGAAAGTGAAACAACTAACGATCCAATATCAGGACGTACAGATGATGGAATTCGCTACTATTATGAAATTATAAAATAAAAGTGTATTCAAATACTTAGAGTTTACAATTTTAACTAAGAAAACAAGTGAAAAAAGCATAAAGAAAAAACAATTAAGACCACTCCGTGATTGAACTGCACCCCAATTGTTAGACACATACAACAATTGGAGGTGCAGTTTTTCTATGGCTAAATATTCTTACGAATTAAAATTACAGGCAGTACTTGCCTATTTAGACGGTAAAGAATCAATGCGAGCAGTTGCTAAGCGTTTCAATATAAGCAAAACACCTTTATTAAATTGGATAGCTCTATACAAAGAAAATGGTGTACAAGGATTGATTCTAAACTATACAAACTATGATATTCAATTTAAAATGGACATATTATTCTAATATTACAGAGTACTTTTTATCAGACTCTTTATAAAAGTCCTTGTCTTTATCCAATCTGAAAATTTCATTAAATTTTGACTGAAATATTTTATCAAAGTAACTTTTATGTCCGCGTAATTCACTTCCGTTTGCTATTAATCCTAAAATTGTTGATTTTCCTACGCCATTATGACCAGCTATTATTGTGATTCGTTTTGCAATGTCAATGGTTATATCATTTAGTTTACGAAATTTATTTATATGTACTTGATTAATAGTATTTGACACTTTGCTTATTCCTCCTTTATTTCTTATAAATTATATCTACAAGAAAGTCCATGTTATAGTTTACATTGAAAATTATTTCATTGTTAAATATTTCTATGCACTAAAGTATATAAAATAGCCTCTATAAAGAGGCTAAAGTTTAATATTTGGAAAGCTCTACTTTATAGCCATTTTTATTTTTTTGATGGTTCGTGTCTAAAAATACAGAACGATCATTTTTTAATACGATAACTTCAAAAAATGGCTTAAAGCGTTCTTCAGAAATACCAAAAGCATTTAAAAACTTTTTAAATAATTGTTGTTCTTCGATTTCGGCTTCACCGTCTGAAAGAGAGGAGTCAATTAAATTAATTAAAATACACATTTTTTGAGCATCAGTAAGGACAGGCGCAGCTTCATGTAAGAATTGATCTACCGAGTTCTTGTTAACATATTTTATTGCTTTTGACATTAGATCATCATTGTTCCCACCAACATAGATTTTATTACCTTTTTTCTGTCCGCCGATAACAGATAACAGCTGGCCAATTTCTTCATGGTCGTATTCTCCATCAGCACCCATCATGTAAAGTAGAGATGTGACAAATGCAAAATGTGGATGCATCCCTTGCTCAGTTCCAGTTTTATCTCCCTTGAAAATATCAAATAAACCCATTAATAAAACCTCCTATTAATATATTAAATAATGAAAAACTAGACTAAGTTAAAGCGAAAAATAAATTAATTCCAGTTTAGTGGTTAATAGTTCTTGCGTAAATATACCTATAATCACTACTGAAAATATATCATAAATAAATAATATTTCCAATAATGGTATTAAAAAAAGACATGTTTATGCATGTCCTTTTTTAAGATATCATTATGTTACTTTTAGTTTTAATTAAAAATCGTCGCTTTGGCTCTCTCCAACTAACGATTACAATTCCCCATTATCCTTCAAAATCTCCCACATCTTACGCAGCTTCTCCAAATCCTCTTCCTTAGAATTTGGCAATTCCTTGTACCATTTTTGTAGGGTAGGGTTGTTCGCGAAAGCCTGAAACTCTGCTTCGTCTTTTTCTTGTTGAGAAAGTTGTTCAGATTTATCTGTATTACCAAGTAAATAATCAGTTGTTACATTGAAATAGCTCGCTATTTTTTGTAGTAATTTAAAATCAGGCTCTCTTTTCCCTGTTTCACAGAATATGTAATGCCTAATGAATTAGCTAAATGTTCTCGACTAATATTTTCTTGTTCTCTCAGCTTTTTTAACCGTTCATGAAACATTAGAGCCCTCCTTTATGTATTTATTTAAATTAACTACAACTAGTCCAAACATAAAAATAGACAATAAAATCTATTTAATCATAGGGGTGGTTGAATAATGCAAAGACGTAGAAGGTTACTTGATGGCTCATGGGGTCCACTTGAATAAGTAGGTTCAATACCAACTACCGAAGAACAAGTCATGTCATTAGGTGAACAACTAGCACAAGTGAAAATGAAGAATATCCAAAAAGATCTCTTGATTAATAACTTAGGTTCACAGTTAACCCAACTAAAATTAGATGTAATTACAATGAAGGGTGGTGGCGAATGATGGAGTTTTGGCAAATCGCTTTTATGTTCAAGTGGGTAATTAAGAATTGCTGTAAAAACGGAGACCAATCCGTTTGGTGAGATTTCACCTGAACAATACAAAGCTATAATAAAACAGAATTCGAGACGCAGGCAGAAACTTAGCGTTATTTTTATTGTCTGAATCAAACATAGAATATGGTTTTATGGAGTGCAAGTAAACGGCAGGCGGTATAAGGTAAGCGTTGAATTTATATGGTTTTAATGCACAATAGAAACTGAGGGAGATGATTCTAAGTTGATAGTGAAAAATGTCAACACCGAAGTTTCAGGAGATATAATAGTTACCCATCTGATAGGTCAAATAAAAATTCAAGACGTTAATGATTGGTTTGATGATTTTGAAAAGGTGTGTCAGCAGTTTATTTCTGAAGGTAGAGAGTACAAATTGTTGGTAGATAGGAAAGGATACACCCCAGATCATTTTTCTGTTCAAAAAGAATGGAAAGATAAGTTCTTTAATAAAACAATGCTAAAACACAGCAAAGCAATTGCGTTTCTCCTTGAAGAGGGAGAGATAATGAACCATTTAAAGCAATCCAACACAAAAAAGTCTGTTGAATTTTTCGATAATTACGAACTGGCATTCAAATGGTTGGTTGAGTATTCAAAACAAGAGTCTTTAGATAATTGATGAATGTTTCAACAACAGTAATGCGCCTTCTACTATCAATCAGTGGAGGGCTTTTATTATGAGCTATGAGAGAAAATCGAGATGGGCAAACGGTACAAGTTACTGAATCTCGATGCTTCTCATAGCTTTTTATTTTAAGGGGCGAAGGAGAGGGAATAGGGCATGAGTCAAGAAACAACCTTTCAACAAGCAGTTACTGTGGCTGATCATGAAAGACGGTTACAGGAACTAGAAAAAGACGTATCAACAATTAAGCCAATCGTGTACAACACAGCTTCGAGTGTTAAACAAATTGAAAAATCTGTTGAAAAAATGGAACAGAACAGTGATAAAATCAAAGGTTATTTTTTAGCTGCTGCAATTAGTGTGTCGTTGGAGTTTTATTTATAGCATTACAAAATTCTATTTTTGGAGGATAATTTAATGAAAATCAATTGGATAGTACGTTTAAAACACAAACCATTTTTAGTATCACTTTTTGCATTTTTTTTATTACTTATTCAACAAGTAACAGCAGCATTTGGATACAGTTTACCTGAAGCAGTTGGCGAACAAGCCACTGCTATTTTTAATACTATTCTAAGCATTTTGATTTTGTTAGGTATTGTAATAGATCCGACAACTAGTGAGTTTAGTGATAGTGTACAAGCTTTAAAATACGAAACACCAAAGGATGATGATAAATGAATTACACAATTGAAAAACGCTTAATGTCAGGATTGCCAAATGAACGTTTAGATAGTGTTAAATATGTAATTGCTCATGAATCTGGCAATCCAAATAATTGTGGACCGAACGCATTAGAAAATGAAATTGCTTATATGAATCGTAATAAAGCGAATGCATACACTTCCCACTGGGTAGGAGGCGGTGGCCGTATCGTACAAATTGCGCCAGTTAATCGTGTACAGTATGGTTGTGGCCCAAAAGGTAATCCGTTGAGTTCTGCGCAAGTGGAATTGGCACGAACTACTGATAAAGAACAATTTAAAAAAGATTATGCTGCTTATATTTGGTTATTACGTGAACTTGCTAAAGAGGCTGGAATACCTATTATTCTTGATGGGGCAGGTAACGGTATTAAGTCACACCGTTGGATTACGGATAATTTAAAAGGTACAACACACAGAGATCCGTATTCATATTTAGCGAGCATGGGGATTACAGAAGAACAATTCAAAAAAGATATTTTGAACGGCTTTGCTAAACCACAACAATCTGAAAAGGATGATTATATTATGAAATTCACTAGCACAACCGCAAAAGCTGCAGTTCGAGATTATATTCAACACGCAGTCAATAAAAAATTAATTGATAAATCTTGGTTGGGGAAATTTGATAATGGCGCTATAACAAGTGGTGATTTTGAAGGATTAAAAATTATCATTGCACAGCGGAATAGTAATTAAGAGAAAAGAGGGGCACTGAAAAATAAAATCTACATCAAGTGCCCTCATAAAAACTATTAATTAATTTCCTATTGCTACGGTATAACTGATACTCCATATAATTAAAATAAACGTAATTGTCATAACAGTTGCTTCGACATTTGTATCATTCTGTCCCTTTATTAATTTCTTTATTAATTTAATAAAATAGAAACAAAATAAAAACCCATATACTGGCATAAGAAAAAAGCAACTGAAAGAAAAAAATGCCTCCATTATCTAAACCTCCCTATCTATGTATTATTATAATAAACTAATATACTTCTGAAAAAACTAGTACTTTTTATTCAAATTTAAATTATTTATCCAAAAATGATAAAATATGTATATAATAAAAATTGTAAAAAAATTGGGAGGTAGGGAAATGAAGAAAAATAGTATTTTAATGTTTTTAGGTGTCATTTTTGCACTAACTTTGGGATTCAATCATCAAGTTGAAGCCGCAGAAGGTGAACCATCTTTAACCGATGCTGAAAAGAATTATTTATATGGATTGAATTTTAGTGAGACAGAAGTTGAGAATATGCCGTATGAAGAACTAAAGTTCTTAGTTGATAGTGAGGCTGAAATTTTAACAAGTTTCGAAGAGATTTATAGTTTTGATGAAGTAACAAACGATCCATCAGAAATTACAACTTTTGGTGATATCCCGAGTGCAGATATGAGTTTTAAAGGTAATGTGTTAAAGCTGAATAATAGTACTGTTTCTGGTTACAATGCATTTTATGCACACGCAAACTTTAGATGGTTAAATAAACCAATTTGGGCTTTGACAGATAAAATAGCTATTGGTTTCCCATCAAGTCTTGGTGTTTACATGCCAGCTCAATCTGGAAAACTTCAAGGTTTTAACTCAACATATTCTTTATACAATACTTCAACAGGAGGAACTACGTTAATGTCAAGTAGTTCTACACCGTCAACGTGGGATCCATCTTTAGGAGTAGCAGGTTCGTTTGATCTTAATGGATCTTTAAATAAATTCCAAACCCATGAAGGCACGATTGCTCAAACTTTCTATATTAAGTCTTCATCTTCAGGTAAAGCAACAATTAAGTTCGAATATGGTCATAAGAAATTATCAGGTACAGTAGGTATCTCAATACTTCCTGTCGGAGTAAGTATTACACCGAATCAATCAAATGTTGATGTTAGAAGTTATGGTGCTAGCTTTAGTTATTAATTAAAACAAATTGAAATTTATCTAATGAAATAGACCAGGTACTCAATTTGATATGCTCCCTATTAGGTAGACAGATGAAAAAATAAAATCTGTTTATCTAAGGGGAGTATTTTTTATGGGGCGAAGCAAACATCCACTCGAGTTGAAACTACATATCCTACAATTGTTCGAAGAAGGTCACTATTCTATCAATGAATTGTGTGAAAGGTTTTCAATAGATCATCAAACTTTTCATAGATGGAAAATAAGATTTGAGGCAAGTGGACGTGAAGGATTACAAGAAGCTACTTCATGTAAGTTCTATTCAAAAGAGTTAAAATTAGCGGCAGTGGAGGACTACATTCAACAAAGTTATTCACAGATGGAGGTGTTGGCGAAATACGAGATTAGCAGTACCTCCGTTTTAAAAAGCTGGGTAAAAAAGTATACTAGTCATAGTGAAATAAAAGATTCAGGTAAAGGAATGAGTCAAGCTATGACAGAAGGAAGAAAGACAACTTTTGAAGAACGTATTGAGATTGTCGAGTACTGTTTGAAGCACCAGAAAAATTATCAGTTGGCAGCGCACACCTATGGTGTTTCGTATCAACAGGTATATCAATGGACGAAGAAATTTGAAACAAACGGTGAAGAGGGATTACGTGATCGTCGTGGTCGCACAAAAGATGAAGTCGAATTAACCGTTGAGTAGAAATTGAAATTAGAGATTCAACGTATTGAACGTGAAAATGAACGTTTACGTGCAGAAAATTTATTTTTAAAAAAGTTAGAGGAAATCGAAAGGAGGCGTCGTTAAGCCAAATACGTCTACAGCAACGCTATTTAGCGATTCAAGAATTACATCGAGAGGAAGAACTTTCGATTCTTTTACTATGTGAAATAGCTGATGTTTCGCGTGCAGCTTACTATAAGTGGCTAAGTCGCAAGCCTTCTAACAGAGAAGTTGAAAATGAAGCAATTTTAAAGGACATTCATCTCCTTTACCAACAAGTAGATGGTATTTACGGCTATCGTCGTACAACGTTGACCATCAATCGTCAGCGAAAAGAAAATAATCAAAAGATGGTTAGCGAAAAGCGTATTTATCGTTTAATGCAGATTAGTGGATTGAAGTCTGTTATTCGTAGAAAGCGCAAGCCTTATCGTAAATCCCCAGCACATCATGTGGCGGAGAACGTATTAAATCGAGCATTTACATCGAAAAAGCCAAATGAAAAATGGTGTACAGATGTCACAGAGTTTAAGTATGGAAATGGGAAAAAACCTATTTAAGTGCAATTATCGATTTATATGATGGTTCAATTGTGAGCTATGTGTTCGGTCATTCGAATAATAATTCCCTTGTTTTCAAAACAATAAAATCAGCTATTCAATCATTACAATCAGGCGAACAGTCATTAATACATAGTGATCGAGGTTTTCAATATACATCGAAGGAATTTAGGCGAATAGTGGAAACTGCCAATATGACACAGAGTATGTCCCGTATTGGTCGATGTATTGATAACGGACCAATTGAATCATTTTGGGGCACATTGAAGTGTGAGAAGTATTATTTACATAAGTACAATTCATATGAAGAGTTAAAACTAGCGATTGATGATTATATTCATTTTTATAATTACTATCGTTATCAGAAACGATTAAGCGGCTTGAGTCCGTTAGAATTCAGGACTCAAGCCGCTTAATACATTTTTATTATTTCCACTGTCTACTTGACGGTGGCAGTTCAACATGCCGTCTTGGTCTAAATAATTTTTCTAGAGTAGTAGGATAAGAAATGATTTATGATTACCATATTAATATTTCCTTTTTGTAATTAATCCGAATTCATATATAGCTTCTAACTTACCATTATAAAATTCTAAACTTACCCTAGAATTTTCTTCTACACCGTTTTCTCCCTTATAATTAAGTTTATCTCCATCTTTGTGTAAGGCACCGTATCCTACGATTTCTTTTACGGTTTCTTCACTCATACCTACTTTGAGCTTTCGAAACTTTTCGGGCGTAATGGTTGAGATTTGTTTTATTGGCTTTTCTTCATCTGAAAAAAACAATTCTATGGATTGTCCAATTACCAATAATCCTATTATACTAATCAAAATTAGTGCGATTTTTTTCGGCCATTTTGATGGAGTCACTTCTCTATAATAGTAGGTTCTACTTTCTGACTCTCTTACTGTTTCCGAATGATTAAATTCTATATGAGTTTCTATTGTATAATCTTCTGATACTGCACCACAATATTCACACACGTATATTTCAGTGTTTTCTTTGTGAAATTTTTTATATGAGTTTGTAGCTAAACAGTTAGGGCAATTTTTCATAAATACCCCTCCTTCACTTTTAATGGACTATTTACCATTTTAGGAAAATTTATTATGTTTGTACATATCAAAAAAGCACAGGTACTTAGTATTTGTGCCTGGGCTTTTTTCATTCTTTTAACAGAAAGACTGAGATAGCATAAATACCCTTGTTCATATAACAAACTTTTATTTTATAATTTAATAAAGTTTAGATATAGTATCAATAATAAAATAAAGGATCATAAGTCCTATCACAATTGCTAGAGCCTTACCTGAAGATTTTTCTTTTTGCACATCATTTTGGACTTCGTTTCGTACTCTCTCCGACACTTCTCTCGTTTTTCTCTTTGTAATATCTTCAAAAATCGTATTACAATATACACATTTCACAAATACTAAACCATCTCTATATACTTTCTTAAAAGGATTACTGGCTAAACAATTAGGGCAATTATTCATTTATATTCACCTCAATATATCTAACTACTATTTACCATTTTAGGTAATTAGATATGTTTTGTACATAGAAATAAAAGTATGTCATCGATTTTATGGAAGGGAATTAACCTAAAATGTAGAAATATCTATAAAAAGAGGTGGAGATTATGAGCTATGAAGTAATAGTACCAGTAAAATTTTTATTCAAACGCAAGCCTGACAATGTACCAATTATAGGTTTATCAAGCTTACATTTAACACACGGTGAACATGAAGCACTAACAGACGATGTTGCTCTAAACCTTTTAAGAGCACAGGGTTACAACGTAATCAGAATGATCTAAAGAGATGAAAATTAAAGGTTTTAAAGGCTGTCAAATATGATAGCCTATAATAAAAACACCAACAAAGAAAGAGCCCAGACACATGGATCGTGATGAATTTGATTTAGAAGAAATTTCAAAATCATAACTGAAGCAGTGAGAGAAAGCAAACAAAATTCTTTAGCATCTACAAATGAGATGAACCACTAGAAGGTACCATAATAAAAATGTATTTATATAGTAGAAATTTGTTTAATCAAAAAAATGACACAGACTGTGGCAAAGAAATAATATTAACTTTAAGGGAATTTATATCGTTCTTTCCTTATAAAATAGTACCTGTCCAAACCTTCTTTATCTACATTTTTACGAACTGGGGCACCATTTTAAAAAAAGTTACAGGTGCCCCAGCAAGTGCCCCAAAAAGTGCCCCAGTTAAATACACTTAGATAGGCTTCATTAGACAGGTATAGAAACCCTCATTAATACAAAACCTTGATATTATGCACATCAAAAAATTAAAAACATCAGGATAGAAACGAAGGTCATAAGTTATGCTTATCAAAAAAGATAATATTAATGTAATTTACTTATGAATATAAATGCGCTATCATGGGTATTGGAGAAAAGATGCTACACATTTTTAAAGCCTTTTCAAAAAGATATATTAGGGGGATCCGCAAATGGCACAAGGTAATTTACACAACAGCCGTGCATCATTCGAAGTGAATGGTAAAACTTACAATTACTATGACTTAGCTGCGATTGAAAAAGCTGGCGTTGCAAAAGTTTCAAACCTTCCTTACTCAATTAAAGTATTATTAGAATCTGTTTTACGTCAATATGATGCGTATGTAATTAAAGAAGAACACGTAAACGAATTAGCAAAATGGGGTAACGGTGCTGACCCAGAGGCAGAAGTACCATTCAAACCTTCTCGTGTTGTATTACAAGACTTTACTGGTGTACCAGTAGTTGTTGACCTTGCATCTCTTCGTTCTGCAATGAAAGAAATGGGCGGCGACCCAAGCAAAATCAACCCTGCTATTCCAGTTGACCTTGTAATTGACCACTCAGTACAAGTTGACAAATATGGTAATGCATCTGCATTACAAGCAAACATGGACCTAGAATTTGAACGTAACGCTGAGCGTTATAACTTCTTAAAATGGGCTCAAACTGCTTACAATAACTTCCGTGCTGTACCACCAGCAACAGGTATCGTTCACCAAGTAAACTTAGAGTACTTAGCTCCAGTTGTACACGTAAACGAAAATGCTGACGGCACATTCGAAACATTCCCAGATTCAGTAGTAGGTACTGACTCTCATACAACAATGATCAACGGTATCGGCGTTCTTGGATGGGGCGTAGGTGGTATCGAAGCTGAAGCAGGTATGCTTGGTCAGCCTTCATACTTCCCAATTCCAGAAGTTATCGGTGTTAAATTAGTTGGCGATCTTCCAAACGGAACAACTGCTACTGACTTAGCATTAAAAGTAACACAAGTATTACGTCAACGTGGCGTAGTTGGTAAATTCGTTGAGTTCTTCGGACCTGGCGTATCTAAATTACCACTAGCTGACCGTGCGACAATCTCTAACATGGCTCCTGAATATGGTGCTACATGTGGTTACTTCGCAATCGACGAAGAATCATTAAACTACATGCGTTTAACTGGTCGTGACGAAGAGCACATTGCGGTTGTAGAAGCTTACTTAAAAGCGAACCACATGTTCTTCGATCCAACATTAGAGCCAGTTTACACAGACGTTTTAGAAGTAAACTTAGCTGAAATCGAACCAAACCTTTCTGGTCCTAAACGTCCACAAGACTTAATTCCACTATCTCAAATGCGTTCTCGTTACAAAGAAGCAGTAGTGGCACCACAAGGTACACAAGGTTTCGGTTTAACAGAAGATGAATTCGAAAAAACTTCTGTAGCGAAATTCGCTGAAGGCGATGTAGAAATTCCAACAGGTGCTGTTGCGATTGCTGCGATCACTTCTTGTACAAATACTTCTAACCCATACGTATTAATTGCTGCGGGCTTAGTGGCGAAAAAAGCTGTAGAAAAAGGTCTGACAGTGCCGAAATGGGTAAAAACTTCTTTAGCACCAGGTTCTAAAGTTGTTACTGGTTACCTTGAAGATTCAGGTTTACAAACATACCTTGACCAAATCGGTTTCAACACTGTAGGTTACGGTTGTACAACATGTATCGGTAATTCAGGTCCATTATTACCTGAAATCGAAGAAGCAATTAAAGCAAATGACTTATTCGTAACTTCAGTTCTTTCTGGTAACCGTAACTTTGAAGGTCGTGTACACCCACTTGTAAAAGCTAACTACTTAGCTTCTCCACCACTTGTTGTTGCTTATGCACTTGCTGGTACAGTGGATATCGATCTACAAAAAGATTCATTCGGTAAAGACAAAGATGGTAACGAAGTATTCTTCGCTGATATCTGGCCTTCAACTGAAGAAGTTAATGCAGTATTAGGTACTGTTGTTAACCGTGAGTTATTCCAAA
Organism: Lysinibacillus sp. LK3; assembly: GCF_001043675.1. Classification (NCBI taxonomy): domain Bacteria; kingdom Bacillati; phylum Bacillota; class Bacilli; order Caryophanales; family Bacillaceae; genus Lysinibacillus; species Lysinibacillus sp. LK3. The sequence continues at coordinate 95,601 of NZ_LDUJ01000016.1, read as the reverse complement.
AAGAATACGAAACTGTATTCACAGCGAACGAAAAATGGAATGCAATTGAAACATCAACTGAGTCTCTATACACATTTGATGACAAATCAACTTACATCCAAAACCCACCATTCTTCCAAGGTCTTGCAAAAGAGCCAGAAGCTATTAAAGGCTTAGACGGCTTACGCATTATGGCGAAGTTCGGTGACTCAATCACAACTGACCATATTTCTCCAGCTGGTGCAATCGGTAAAGATACACCTGCAGGTAAATATTTAATTGAAAACGGTGTTGCAATCCGTGACTTCAACTCTTACGGTTCTCGTCGTGGTAACCACGAAGTAATGATGCGTGGTACATTTGCAAACATCCGTATCCGTAACCAAGTTGCTCCTGGTACAGAGGGTGGATTCACTACTTACTGGCCAACAGGCGAAGTAGAGTACATCTATGACGCATGTATGAAATACCAAGAGCAAGGTACTGGCTTAGTCGTACTTGCTGGTAACGACTACGGTATGGGTTCTTCTCGTGACTGGGCTGCGAAAGGTACATTCCTACTTGGCGTGAAAACTGTTATCGCACAATCTTACGAGCGTATCCACCGTTCTAACCTAGTAATGATGGGTGTTCTTCCACTTCAATTTATGCCAGGTGAATCTGCTGATACATTAGGCTTAACTGGTAAAGAAGAAATCTCTGTTAACATTACTGACAACGTAAAACCACGTGAAATCTTAACAGTAACTGCTAAATCTGAAGACGGCACAGTTAAAACTTTCCAAGCTTTAGCTCGTTTCGACTCAGAAGTAGAGGTAGACTACTACCGCCATGGTGGTATCCTACAAATGGTTCTACGCGCAAAAGCTGCTGAGTAATCATCACCATAAAAACCGATCTCTTAGGAGGTCGGTTTTTTTATTTATTAAGAGAGTGTTGGATAGAAGTGACCAAAATATGTATAAATAGCACCAAATGACGGATTTAATGGATAATTATAATTTAATTTCCAATGAACCTAGCATTTTTCCAATTCTTTCGCTAAAATTAATAGGTAAGCATTAAATTTACATAAACGGGGGACGATTGATTATGACAAAGAAAAAACATAAGTTTTATACAGCGGCAACAGCGGCAATGGCGGTTACTGCTGTTGCGGTAGTACCTGTATCGGCGGCTAGTCCATTTTCAGATGTGAGTGAGGATTATGCGCATTTTAATAGTATTTCTACATTGCATGCAGCAGACATCATTAATGGTTTTCCAGATGGTACATTTAAGCCTTCAAAGGATGTGACACGTGGACAGGCAGCAAAGATGATAGCAAGTGCTTTTCATCTAACTACAACGGATACGGCTGTCGAGAATCCGAATTTCAAGGATGTTGACTCATCTAGCCCATACTATAAAGCGATTGTTACATTAGTTAATCTTGGCGTTGTACAAGGCTATGAGGATGATACATTCCGTCCAGATGACACAATTACTCGTGGTCAAATGGCAGTAATGGTAGCAGAGGCTGCAGGTTTAACAGCAGAAGGTAAAAGTCCATTCACAGATGTACAGCAAGATAGTCCATTTGCAGATGCAGTAACAGCTTTGTATGAGGCAGGCATTGCGAAGGGTGTTACTGCCACAGAATTTGGTGTAGATAAAAATGTTACTCGTGGTCAGTTAGCAACATTTATTGTGAACGCATTAGGCTTAGCTGAGGATACACAGCCTACAACAGAAGTAAAAGAGGAAGAGCCTAAAGAGGAGCAAGTAACAGAAGAACAACCTACTACAACAAAGGATAGTGCTTTGTTAGAGGAAGTATTTACGAAAACATTAGCCAAGCAAAAAGAGCTAAAAAGCATGAAGGCTACCATGACGATCTCTCAGACAGTAGAGGCAAACGATGGTAAGGAAACCATGAAAATGGATTCTAAAGGCAACATGAAGATGGAAATTGTTACAGAGCCAATGCAATTCTTTGCTGATGGTTCAATGGCTTTAACAGATCCAACAAGTGGTGAAGCGATTAATTTGCCAATTAAAATGTATATGACGGCTAAAGATGGTATGTATATGTATGAGGCAGAACAAAAGGCCTGGGTAAAGTTCCCGAAACAATTATTTGAAGATGTACTGAGCCAAACAGGGATGCAGCCAGATGCAACTGAACAATTGGAGATGCTACAAGCATTTGCCGAAGATTTTACATTAGTAGAATCAGCAAACCGTTATGAATTAACATTAAAAGGCTCTGGCGATAAATTCACAGAGCTAGTGAAGCAGCAGCTTGGCGCAATGGATTTAGGAATGGAAGCGGATCTAGAGGCACAATTAGGCAATATTTCCTTTGATGGTCTCACATATAAATTATTGATTAATAAAGAAACATTCGATGTAGAAGAAATTGCTATGGACATGACATTAAAGATGCAAGTAGAAGGCAATTCGATCAAAACAAGACAGCAAACAACGATCAAATATCATGATTTCAATGCGGTAACGACAATTACGATTCCAAAAGATGTGCTAGACAATGCAAAGGAAATGGATTTGAGTGCATCAGAAACAGCACCAGTAAGTAAATAATACAAAAAGTAGGTTTATGCCAAGTATATTGGTGTAAGCCTACTTTTTTTATGCTTTAGTGGAAGCCCATTAATTCTTTTACTTTCGCTGTGTTTGGAGCAGATGTTAGAGTTTCTAGTAAGCGAAAGGCAACATCAAAGGCTGTTCCTGGATTGGAGGAGGTGATGATATGATCAGTTTGTACAATGCGCTCGTTGACAATTGCTGCGCCATAGCCCTTTAGCTGTGCTAAATGTTTACTTGTTGGATGATTATAGGTTGTTGCTTGACGATGCTGAAGAATTCCACTGTGGCCTAAAATAAGAGAAGCTACACAGATTGTTGCAATCGGTTTTTTCTGTTCATCAAAGTGACGAACGACTGCCTGAAATTCCTCGCTAAACGCATCCTCATAAAAACCGGCTTCCTCAAAGCCTCCAGGAATCGCTAATGCATCAAAATCCTCTAATACAATTTCATGGAGCAATTTTTCAGGAGTGACTTTAAAATTCCAGGTGCATTGCAGCTGTTCATGCAGGCCGACCGTAACCACATCTGTTATACCATCACCTTCCCACTTATTCCAGCCGAGCACATCAGTAAAGACGCTTGCCTCTACCGCTTCAAAGCCATTTGCTAATAGTAACAATATTTTTTTCATGTTTGATTTGCCTCCTTTATTGATATTATTGTAAACAAAAGGGAGAAAAGATTACATACGTTGTATAATGGATTTTAGGTAAAAAACTTTATTTGAAAAGGTATTATGTCATAAATAATTTATTTAGAAAGGTGAAGGACCATGGATCATATTGATACACAAATATTACAGCAGTTACAGCAAAATGCCAAAATCTCTATGAAGGAATTAGCCACTACCGTTCATTTATCCTCTCCTGCCGTTATTGAAAGAATCAGAAAGCTAGAGGAGCAGGGTGTGATTGAGGGCTATCATGCAAAGGTAAATCTGAAAAAGATGGAGCGTACGATTGAAGCCATTATTTTATTTAAGTCCATTGATTGTAAAAGTCTTTCTTCATTTTGTAATGCTCATCCTGATGTTTTGGCATGTTATCGAGTGGCTGGGGAAATTAGCTATATTGTTAAATTAGCGACCTATTCAGTAGAAACATTAGAACAATTTATTGATGCGGCTATGCCCTATGGCACACCTTCTACTAATATCGTGTTATCTTCAACGGAAAAACAAGTGATTACACCATTTGCTGACAATGATTTGGAGTAAATGACAAAAAAGGCAAACCTCGAAGCCGTGAGCACCGTTTATAGGGTAGAGAGGAGGAAGAATGTTGCTAATTCATGAACTGGAAAGAATAATGGAACAGCATACAGAGAGGCTTATTCGTCTTGCCTTTTACTATGTTAGAGATTTACAAAGTGCTGAAGATATCGTACAGGATGTCTTTATTAAGTTCTATGATAATCAGCAAAACTATGAGGAACGTGGGGAGCTAAAGGCGTATTTATCAAAATTAGTTAGTAATCGAAGTAAAGATTATTTACGTAGCTGGACCTATCGGAAAATTCAAGTGCAACAGAAGATTTTTCCGCAGCAAACCGTTATGAGAAGAGATATGCTTGTACAGCAAGATGAACGTACTTTGATTGAAAATGCGATTCTAGCTCTCCCTTTCAAACAGCGAGAGGTCATTATACATTTTTATTTTGAAGAAATGCCTGTGGTAGACATTGCAGAGCTGTTAACGATTCCTGAAAGCACCGTCAAAACAAGGCTACGTCGTGGGCGAGAGTTATTGAAGCTACAATTACAGCATGTTGAATGGGAGGTGCTCCTGCATGAGTAAAATGGATGCACGCGTAGTAAGAGATTTATCAGAAAGTAAAAAGCGTGTGATGACAAATGTGGTTCAGCATTTACAGCAACGCCAAGAAAAAAAATCTGCAAAACGCTGGCCATATGGTGTTTTGGCTATGATTTTAAGTGTCTGCATAGGGCTGTTTATATATCAGCAATATAATGAACAACAACAGCAAGCTTCTACTATTCCACCCGTATTAGATGAGCGGATTTTAGAGCTATATTTACAACTTGATTCTTTTATGAACGGAAAGAATCGTTTATATAAGGCAAGCTTTGATAACTTTTTATATTTTGAATCGACCTTTGCTTATGCGCAATCGAAAAAACTAGTACCTACACAAGAGCAAGTAGATAAGGCACTCGAACAGTTCATGGAAGAGTGGAGCTATGAGGATGATACTCGGCCAACTTATGATAAGCTTCTGCAAATGTTGCAAGTCACAAACGAAGGGTTTATAGAGAACTATGGCAAGCCAATTGCCTATAAAATGGCTACATTTGACTTATTATGGGAGGCAAGCCAAGCCGATTATAAGGATGTAAGTAATCCCATTCGTACATGGCTTGTCGAGCAAGAAGCCATGAATTATTTAGAACAACATTATCATAAAGACATTGCCGCCTTACGAGAAAAATATAAAATCCCAGAAAAGGACAGCCAAATGAAGCTCATCAGAAGTGGAACGGTCTTAGCGATCAAGGAACATGAATTTTTAGTTGTCTCAGGCGTCTTGGCTAGCGAGGTTGGGCAAAAATCTGTCGATGAATTAGTGCAAAAACATAGTAATGGTACATGGTTTCCTCTAGTGGATGTCCCGCAAACACTATCAGTTGGTGATCGAGTAGAAGTACAGTATAGACAGTCGATTGGGAACGATGACGCTCAGCCATTCATTGATTATAAGGATATCGTAGAAATGAAAATAGTAAAGGAATCTCACTAACAAGAAGCTAGACATTCTTGTGCTATTCAATAGTAAAACATTGCTGAAGAGCTTTTTGATTCAAACCATTCAACAGCCACAATATGCTGATCTCCATCAAAGTATTGCCACTTGTCTCAACGAAATTTTTTAAGATTGTCCACCGTTGACAGACAATTGGTAATTTGCTAAGATGAAGGACAATAAAAGCATACAAATTCGTTGATGAGAAAGAGTAGTGTTTTACTTTGTTCTACAGAGAGCCGACATTTGGTGGAAGTCGGTGTGCAGGTGTTACATGAAAATCCTCTCTGAGAAGATTAGCTGAATGGAGTAAGCTAATCCGGGTGTCTACCGTTAAAAAGAACACGTATGATTGTACGTTGCTGAGTGCTATTGGCTATCGTGTCAATAGAATTAGGGTGGTATTCGCGGTTAACCCCGTCCCTTTTCCTTGGGACGGGGTTTTTTGTATGCCTTTTATACAAATTTGCTTGTATAGGAGGAACTAATATGCAGAAAGAACAAAAGAAAGAAACAACGGTTGAACGAGAAACAAGGATTCGTACATTATGGGCGCAAGAAGGGACCTTTGCAAAATCCGTAAGTAATCGTGCTGAACAGCAGCCCTTTGTATTTTATGAGGGACCCCCAACAGCGAATGGTTTACCACATGTTGGCCATGCATTTGGTAGAACCATAAAAGATGTGGTGGCACGTTATAAAACAATGCAAGGCTATTTAGTTGAACGCAAAGCAGGTTGGGATACACATGGGTTGCCTGTGGAATTAGGGGTAGAAAAGGCATTAGGAATCTCAGGAAAGCAGGAGATTGAGAACTATGGGGTGGAGCAATTTATTCAAGCATGTAAGAAGAGCGTTTTTACCTATGAGCAAAAATGGCGTACTTTTACAGAGCAGCTTGGCTACTGGCTTGACATGGATGATCCTTACCTAACATTAAGTAATGACTATATTGAATCTGTGTGGCATATTTTAAGCCATGTTCACAAGGAAAAACTGTTATACAAAGGACATCGCGTTTCACCTTATTGCCCTAGCTGTCAAACTTCCTTAAGCTCTCATGAGGTGGCACAGGGCTATAAGGATGTTAAGGATTTATCCGTTACTGCAATGTTTAAGCTAGAGGATCGAGACGAATATATCTTAGGCTGGACAACGACGCCTTGGACATTACCAGCCAATGTAGCCTTGGCTATGAATCCTGCTCTTCGATATGTCCGTGTAAGGCATGCAAACAGCATCTATATACTAGCCAAATCGTTGGTATCAAAGGTTTTTTCAGAGCCTGTAGAAATATTAAGTGAGCATGACGGACAGGAGTTTGCAGGTGTTTCCTATCTATCACCATTTTCCTATGTAACCGTCGATAAAGGGCATATCATTGTCATGGCAGATTATGTGACAGAGCATAGTGGAACAGGAATTGTACACATAGCACCTGCTTATGGAGAGGACGATTATAAAACGGTGCAGCAACATGGCTTGTCCTTTGTCAATGTAGTTGATCTTAAAGGCTGTTATACAGAAGCGGTACCTGAGCTTGTTGGACGATTTGTGAAAGATTGTGATGTCGATATCATTAAAATGCTTGCAGCAAAAGAGCTTTTATTTACTAAAGAAAAATATGAGCATAGCTATCCGCATTGCTGGCGCTGTGATTCACCATTATTGTACTATGCAACAGATAGCTGGTTTATCAAAATGTCGGCATTAAAAGAGCAGCTTTTACAAAATAATCAGCAGGTGACATGGCACCCTACCCATATTAAGGATGGACGATTTGGCAACTTCCTAGAAAACTTAGTGGATTGGAATATTAGTCGTAATCGTTATTGGGGAACACCACTCAATGTGTGGATTTGTCAGGATTGCAATCATGAGGAGGCACCTAACAGTGTTGCAGCGCTACAACAATTAGCCAAAGGAGCTGTCAAAGAACAATTAGAGCTCCATAAGCCATTTATAGATGACATTGTCTGTACCTGTCCTGTCTGCCAGGGCGACATGAAACGTACGCCTGAAGTTATCGATGTTTGGTTTGACAGTGGCTCGATGCCATTTGCCCAACAGCATTATCCTTTTGAAGACAAAGCGAACTTTCATCATCAGTTTCCAGCAGATGTGGTCATTGAGGGCATCGACCAAACGCGAGGATTTTTCTATAGCTTATTAGCAGTATCGACCTTGTTTACAGGAAAACCACCTTATAAAAATGTGCTATCGTTAGGGCATGTACTCGATGAGCATGGACAGAAGATGTCCAAAAGTAAAGGCAATGCATTAGAGCCTGTTGAGTTAATCCAGGAGTATGGAGCAGATGCTCTACGTTGGGCATTTTTAGTTGATAGCTCACCATGGAATCCAAAGCGTTTTTCGAAGAAAATTGTCTTAGATGCGAAATCTAAGCTGGTGGATACACTCGACAATACGTTTAAATTTTATGACATGTATGCCCAAATCGATAACTTTACGTATGATGCTACAAATACAGGTACACGTTCACAGCTAGATCATTGGATATTGTCCCGCTTACATCACACTATCCAGCTTGTCACAACCTCTATGGATGATTATCAATTTACACAGGCTACAAGGGAAATTGGTCAATTGGTGGAAGAGTTAAGCAATTGGTATATACGTCGTTCACGTGCTAGATTTTGGGCAAATGGAATGACAGCAGATAAACGAGGTGCATTTAGCACACTTTACGAGGCACTGACATCCATTTGTCAATTAATAGCACCGTTTACACCATTTATAGCAGAGGATATCTACCGTCAACTATGTGGAAAAAGTGTTCATCTTGAGGAATATCCACTATTCGACGATCAACTAGTGGATGTGAAGCTTGAACAAGAAATGGCAACGGTCTTAACAGTTGTGGAACTTGGACGTAGCATTCGCAATAGTCAGGGAATAAAGGTCAAGCAGCCTTTAAGTGAACTCATTGTTGCCCTAAAAGGTGAACTGTCGGATTACCAAGCCTATAGCGAACTCATTCAGGATGAGTTAAACATCAAAGCTTGTAGATGGACACATGATTTTTCAGCCTATGAAAGCGTGCATTATAAATTGAATTTTAAAACAGCGGGAGCGGCATTTGGTCCAAAGGTTCATCAAGTAAAAGAGTATGTGTTGGCATTAACAGAGGAAGAGAAACAAAGGCTACAACATCATGAAACTGTGGATCTCATGATGGACGGTCAACAGCTAACATTATTAAGAGAACATGTAATAGCTGAATCAATCGTCAAGGACCATTATATTTTAGCGGAGGATAGCACTTGCCGTGTCTTGATGAATGTTCAACTTACAGAGAGCTTACTACAAGAAGGGCAAATACGAGAATTGATTCGTACTATACAAGATGCACGAAAAAAATGGCAGCTACCAGTGGCGCAATATGTATCGATTGCCTTTAATGGTAGTGCAGGGGTACTTTTCATGATTCAGCAGCACGAAGCTTTATTACAAGAAAATGTATTAGTCAAAGCTATTCATTATGGTGAGCAATGGCCTCATGCAAAATCCATTGAGACGGCATTGTTTAATGAAAAGCTCACTTTATTTGTTTCTCTATAAAAGAAAAGCTCAGGGTTACCTCCTGAGCTTTTTCTATGTACGTTATAATAAGCCACTTGCGAGATAACATGCTGTTGCCCAAATAAAGACGGCGGAGCATTTATTAAATAGTCGCATCAATTTTCCAGAGCCGTCTAGTTTTTTGAACGAGGCGCCAGTCAATGTGAGACCGAAAAACCATAGCCAGGAAATGAACACACAAGCAACAGTGAACATTATTTGCTCGGTTCCACTATATTTTAATGCGCTTGTACCAATAACACCGATTGTATCTAAAATAGCATGTGGATTTAGAAGTGATACAGAGAGTGCGAAGAGAATTTGTTTTTTTATAGGCAATGCTTCGCTATTTTCAGTGTTTGCTGGATTTGAACGCCAAATGCTATAGCCCATGTAAAGTAAAAAAATGATACCAATAGTCATTAAAGTGATACGCAACCACTCAAACTGTAGAACTATTAATGACAGACCGAATACCGCAAGTAGAATAAGCAGTGTATCACAGATCGCAGCTGTCACAGCTGCTGGCAAAGCACGTAATAAACTTGGTTGTGTAGCACCTTGTGAAAAAACAAAAACATTTTGTACGCCTAATGGCAAAATGAGTCCAAATGCTAAAATAATCCCATGAAGAAAAGCTTCCAATGACCATTCCTCCTTTCTTTACTTATTTTAGATATGGTATAACTAAAAGAAAACGACCAATTGGATGGTTTTTTATCCACCCAATTTCATTGCATGGAAGGAGAAGGAACATGAGCTGGCAGCCGAATAGAAGAAGTGATAATACATTACAGCAGCAGATTGTACAGTGGATAACAGCCAATGTGGAGCGAGGAGACTGGGCAGCAGGGACAAAACTACCTACCCAAAGACAGCTAGCCATGCAGTTCGATGTGAATCGTAGCACAGTTCAGCAGGCTTTGGAGGAATTAAAAGCAATGGGCATTCTTGAAGCAAAGGTAGGCTCTGGTGTTTATGTTACGCACAATTCCTGGCATGCATTAATCCAACAAACACAGCCGAATTGGCAAACTTATATCGAAACAAGCATCCACAAGCCAAACTACCACACCATCCAATTAATTAACGAATACGAACAGCGCGAGGATGTAATTCGTTTAGGAACGGGAGAGCTAGCACCCAGTTTGTTGCCTACCGAGGAAATAGAAGCTTCACTGCGAGAGCTATCCTTCCAACCCAAAGCATTAGGCTACTCTTCGCCACAAGGTAATGATCAGCTTCGTAAAGCTATTTGTAAATATGTTCAAAAAAGAGGCATTCCCGCTGAACCTCAAAACGTCTGTATTGTTTCAGGTGCTCTTCAGGCACTACAATTAATTGCTGTTGGCTTATTAGAGCAAGGGTCTATTGTGTTTCAGGAGCCAACCTCCTATTTAAATTCTGTTCACCCTTTTCAGTCAGTTGGCATGCAAATGATTAGCATTGAACGTGATGTACAGCTTGCTCAAACATTAGCGCAAAGGAAACGAAAGAAACAAGCCGTGTTTTATGCCATTCCTACTTTACATAATCCAACAGGTCATGTATGGACAACAAGAGAAAAAGAACAGCTATATGAAGCTTGTCAGGCATCACGGATTCCAATTGTAGAAGATGATGTTTATCATGAATTGCTTTTTGAAGAGGCATCACCGCCGCTTAAGGCCATGGATAATAGCGGACAAGTTCTTTATATTGGCAGCGTCTCTAAAACCTTAAGCCCAGGGCTACGCATTGGCTGGCTCATCGGTCCAACCACTGTGATTGAGCGATTAGCCGATATAAAAATGCAAACAGACTATGGCTCAAGTGCCATTTCTCAGGAAATTGTCCTACATTGGCTGCAATCAGGAAAATATGAAAAGCATCTCGCAGGATTACGTCAACAATTACAGGAGCGAGCCGATTTTACGGAACAGCTTTTAAAGGAGAAGTTTACAGATGTGGCGAATTGGAGCAAACCAAGGGGAGGCTTTTATATTTGGCTCAAGTTTCATGAGCCGCTTGTAGATAAAGACTTCTTTATGAAGCTGTTGCAGCGGCAAGTATTAATCAATCCCGGCTATATCTATGATCCACAAGATCATCATCATATTCGTCTATCCTACGCCTATGCAACCTATGAAGAATTACAGGAAGGCTTACAAATCCTACATGAATGTGCGGTGGAGGCTATTGGACGAAAGAGTAAATAAGGGCTTGTCCTGAAGTTAGGGAAACGAGAGAAGGTTGCTCTAAAAGTGATCAAAGAAGTGAGAAACCCGCTCTAAAGTGGTTGAGAAACGATCAAACAAGTAAGGAACCCTCTCCAAAGTAGATGAGAAGTGATCAAACAACTGAAGAACCCGCTCCAAAATTAGGGAAAAGTGATCAATGTAGCAAGCTCCTCTCTCAATAAAGTATCTATGCTTAGTAGCCAACCCACTGCCAGAAAAGAAAGAGAATAATCCAAGCTGTGTATCCATACATTTTAGAAGAATAGAAGTATTTTATTTTGATTACAAACATAAAGAGGTGAACGATTGGAAAATTTGCCACCGGGTTATTTTCAGGTGCCTCAGCCTATTCGAGGTGATGGGGCTGGAGGGGTGGATAAGGGACCACGGGATATTATGAGGGATTTAGAAAATCCTGATATGCTAGTGCCACCAACGACTGATGCGGGTTTGATTCCTAATTTACGATTCTCGTTTTCAGACACGCATATGACCTTAAATCAAGGTGGGTGGTCACGGGAAATTACGGTTCGTGAATTACCGATTGCTACGACTTTGGCGGGTGTGAACATGAGTTTGACACCAGGAGGCGTACGTGAGCTGCACTGGCATCAACAGGCAGAGTGGTCTTATATGCTGCTTGGCCATGCTCGCATTACAGCTGTCGATCAGAATGGTTGTAACTTTATAGCGGATGTGGGACCCGGTGATTTATGGTATTTTCCACCTGGCATTCCTCATTCCATTCAAGGACTTGAGGATGGCTGTGAATTCTTATTAGTATTTGATGATGGGCATTTCTCCGATCTGAACACACTGTCAATTTCAGATTGGTTTGCTCATACGCCAAAAGAAGTGTTATCAGCGAATTTTGGGGTTCCTATTCATGCTTTCGATCACATCCCGAGTGAACAGCTATATATTTATCAGGATCGGGTTCCGGGGCCAATTGATTCTCAGAAAGTGCAATCTCCATATGGTGAGGTTCCGCAAACCTTTAAACATCGTCTGTTGGCACAGCCTCCATTAAAAACACCTGGAGGCAGTGTGCGCATTGTCGATTCGACTAATTTCCCAATTTCTAAAAATATCGCGGCTGCACTGGTGGAAATTGAGCCAGGGGCGATGCGGGAGTTGCATTGGCATCCTAACAACGATGAATGGCAATATTATCTGCAAGGAAAAGGCCGTATGACAGTTTTCACAGGAAATGGAACGGCTCGAACATTTGATTATCGGGCGGGAGATGTTGGCTATGTTCCATTTGCGACGGGGCATTATATTGAAAATACTGGAACAGAGCCATTATGGTTTTTAGAAATGTTTAAAAGTGATCGATTCCAGGATGTGTCCTTAAATCAATGGATGGCGTTAACGCCGACAGAATTGGTGCAAAGTAATTTACAGGTCGGTCCTGAGCTGCTTGAGGCTCTCAGAAAAGAAAAATGGCCGGTTGTAAAATATCCTGGTTTTTCCTATTATCCGAAATAAAGAAAGCAGGTGAGGAAGTTCTCACCTGCTTTTAGTTTAATATTGATATTTTTTGCGTGTCATTAGCAAAATAGCGATGGCTGGTATTGTACAAATGAGCATGGCTGCGAAGGACAGACCTGGTGATATTTCGTATAAATAGCCACCTAAAAATGTAAGGATGGCGGTACTTAAGCCCATAGCTAATGCAGAGTATAAACCTTGTGCATTGGGGATTTGTTCCTTTGGTAGCGCTTTTGTTAAGTAGCGAATAAAGGCAAAATGGGCTAATGCAAAGGATAATGCGTGCAAGGTTTGAGAAGCGATAAATACCCAGACATTTGGGAACAAAAAGATAAGTAACCAACGTAGGGAAGAGCCGCTCGCTGCTAAGAGTAATAAGGATGATGAGCGCCATTTCGTCAATAACGTATCAGCCTTCATAAAGTAAAGAATTTCGCAAATAACAGCGATATTAATAATCATACCCATATAGAATGGATCAACCTGTAAATCTTCTAAATAAATATAACCGTAGCTATAATAGGAGGCATGTGCACCCTGTAGCAAGATCACGATGAATAAAACAATTGGGAAGCCTTTGATAGTCCATAGTGTTTTCATCGACAATGATTTTGCACGCTGTTCTTTTGTTGGTACTACGAGTAATTCCTTTGGTGTTGCTAATTGTTGCATAAGTAACATGCCCACCAACCCTATAATCATGCTCCAGAAGATGATGTTCTTTCCAAAAACGCCGGTCAGCATACTAATAATTAAAACAGCGATGACAAAGCCAAATGAACCATAGGAACGGCTTTTACCATAATGAATATTGCCATACTGCACAAGCGTAGCGGCACTGCTTTCCACAGCAGGTAATAGCGCTGGGTAAAAAACACTAAATAAAATGGTCACGATTAATAATGCTGTAAAGCCTGTGCTTGGAATATAGAGCAAGGCAGTTAGCAACGAGCCTATTGCTAAAATTGTAATGAGTCGTTTATTGTGTACGTATTTTGCAAGTGTTGGGAAGAAGAAGAGATTGGATGTGGCACGAGCTAGGAGCCCACAGCCCATCACTACACTTGCCTGCGAGACGGTTAGATGTTTCGCATCCACCAGCCAACCTGTCCAGTAGGGTAAGAAAATGCCCCAAGTGATAAAAAATGTAAAGAAATTCTGAGAAAGCCATCGTTGATTGTTCATATAATTTCCGTACCTCCATTAACTATGTTGAATAATAGCATGTTCATCGCTACAATAATGTGAGATATCTCATATTTTTTATAGGAGAGAGTAAAAAATGCATATTTTAACAGCTGAAGCCCGTACCCATTATCTTGAAAAATATCCGATTGATGATTTTTTCTCATTTGATATCAATCCCTATTTAGAAGTCCGCCAGTTTGACAAGGGGGAGTGGATCTTCCAGGAAGGCTCCTTTCCAGACACCGTGTATTACATGATAGAAGGAAAGGCGAAGCTCTATATGACACATAAAAATGGGAAGGTTTCACTTATTGAATACCTAGAGGCTCCTCTTTTTATGGGGGAAATTGAATTGTTAAATGAGGCTAGGTATACAAAGGGGATACAAACCGTCACCAAAACAATTTGCTATTCGATTACACAGTCATGTAAGGAGAAGTTACTTGCGGATGCTTTGTTTTTACGTAGACTTTGTGTATTTTTAGGGGAAAAAGCGACAAAAATGACATCTAAATATACACAAAATCAGGCCTATCCGCTGGAAAATCGCTTAGCAGCCTTTATCCAATTATCAGCCGACCAAGGTGTCTACAAGGAAAAACATACGGAAATCTGCGAATATTTAGGGGTCTCTTATCGCCATTTACTATATGTCTTGGCACAGTTTTGTGAAGAGAGGATATTGGAAAAGCATAAGACAGGCTACCAAATTATTGATAAAAACCTTCTCGCACAGCTTGCACAGGAAATACTATGAAAACAACCATTCCATAAAGGTTGCCTATTAGTGCAGATCAGCTGAGGGAATTAATTCAATTTTATAAGTTATAAATTAAAAAGGATTTGACTTCTTTAAATGAAGTCAAATCCATTTTTGTTGTATTCACTTTTTTTAATTAACCAGCGAGCGATATCCTTACCACTATGGTAAAAGTCCACTTCATTTACCTTGTTTTTTTGGATGGAGAGGTCAGGGATGTTTTCTAAAACGTCAAAAGGTAAAACACCGATACATAAATGATTATTTGTTGGAAAATCTCCTTGTTGCTTACTGCCACTTTGTATCGATTCACTATGCTTGTTCATTGAGTTTTGTGTCATATGGAATGCAAGTAGTTCTCCTTGTGCCAATGCTGTGCTTGATGAGTAACCAGTACTTTTCATTCAACATGCCCCCTTTTGTCGTTACAGTTATTGTACAAGACTAAGTGGGAAAATAGCCGTTATTTACAAGGCTTTTACAATAACTTTAAGGTTCATGGAAAATTTAGTGATTTGTAACCGTATTCATACCATTATGGGATAAAAACCATAGAAAACTGATATAAATTCTTTTTAAAAAACTCATACTCAAACTATTGTGAATTTTTCTAACACGAAGTATTATTGTAATTAGATTTAACGTGAAAGTTTTCACAAAGTCGCGAAATCGTTAGGAGGAATTTTTAATGAGTGCAATTCGAGTAGGTATTGTAGGATATGGAAATTTAGGACGTGGTGTGGAGTATGCCATTTCACAAAATCCAGATATAGAATTAGTAGCAGTGTTCACACGACGTGATCCTTCAACAGTAAACGTAGCAAGCAATGCAAGCGTATATTTAGTAGATGACGCTGAAAAATTCCAAAACGACATTGATGTTATGATTTTATGTGGTGGTTCTGCAACAGATTTACCAGAGCAAGGTCCACATTTTGCACAATGGTTTAATACAATTGATAGCTTCGATACACATGCGAAAATTCCTGAATTTTTCGATGCTGTAGATGCAGCGGCACAAAAATCTGGTAAAGTATCTGTTATCTCAGTTGGTTGGGATCCAGGTCTATTCTCTTTAAATCGTCTACTTGGAGAATCAGTATTACCAGTTGGTACAACATATACATTCTGGGGCGATGGCCTAAGTCAAGGACATTCAGATGCTGTTCGTCGTATTGAAGGCGTAAAAAATGCTGTTCAATACACATTACCGATTAAAGAAGCGGTAGAACGAGTTCGTAACGGTGAAAACCCTGAACTAACAACACGTGAAAAACATGCACGTGAATGTTGGGTTGTATTAGAAGAAGGTGCAGATGCAACAAAGGTTGAACAAGAAATTGTCACAATGCCTAACTATTTCGATGAATATGACACAACAGTGAACTTCATTTCTGAAGATGAATTTAAAGCAAATCATACTGGTATGCCACATGGTGGTTTTGTCATTCGCAGTGGTGACAGTGGTGCAAACGATAAACAAATTCTCGAATTCTCATTAAAACTGGACAGTAATCCAAACTTTACATCTAGCGTATTAGTGGCTTATGCACGTGCAGCACACCGTTTAAGTCAAGCGGGTGATAAAGGTGCGAAAACAGTATTTGATATCCCATTCAGCCTACTTTCGCCAAAATCAGCTGCTGAATTACGTAAAGAATTACTATAAACGTAGCTAATGATCCCGATTATCATTGAGTTGATAATCGGGAATTTTTTTAAGCCTAATTTTTTGCTAAAAGTAATGCTTCCTTTATAGCAAGAATAGCCTTGCTAGTTGCCACTGTTAAATTTTCTTTCATAAATGGTACTAAGTCTTTTGGAATAGCAATAACCACATATCCATACTTCACTCAAATTCCTTCGCTCGGTAAAGCAGTTCCATTATAATCGGAACTCGTATAATCTCTATATTTAAAGGCGGTTCATTTAGCCACTTTCCTTCTAAATTTTAGTAATATAACAGGATACTAAAATTGGGAAGAAAATACCAACTAAATTCTACTTCCATCCCTCAAACAAAAAATGGGGATAAAATCTATAAAAATACATAAAAAATATGGTAAACTGTCAATAATTTAATAATCTGAATTTTTGTAGAAATTTTTGTAACCTTACAAAATATGGAGGTTATGTTTATATGACAGCAGATATTATTATTCAATCAAAATGTATGGCCCCCAATCCATCCACGCATTGTATTAATAGAGCAACACTAATGCGAACGCTAAAGAAAAGTCATCATCATACTTGTACTTTCTTGCATAGTGGTGCAGGGTACGGTAAAACAACCATTCTAACTCAATTTCTTGCAACCGAATCAAGTACGTTTTCTTGGTATAGTATTTCTGATGAAGATGATAATTTATTACCCTTTTTGAGGCACCTCTTTTTTAGTATACAGCGCGTCGTACCGAATTTTGGTCATACATTTGATGGGTGGAACCAATTATCGCGCTTTCCAAAAATGGATGAGCTCAATCGATGGTATAAGCTTTTTGTCAATTGCCTCTGCGATATAGACGAGCCTCTTCTCATCGTGATTGACGATTTTCACCTAGTAGATCATGTTTTTCCTATTAATTATTTCATGGAAAAAATCATTGAATTTGCTCCACCCATCATTCATTTTATGTTGGCTTCCAGAACACTACCCAATTGGGATATTATGAGGAAATTAAAGCTACAAAAAAGATGGCTCGTTATAAAAGAGGACGAACTGGCATTTTCAACTGAGGAGATTGCAGTGTTTTTTGAAGAATATGTAGATGTACATTTATCCGAGGCTGAAATGAAAAAAGTATTAGATATCACTGAAGGCTGGGCCATTAGCATTTCCTTATTGGCAGAGCAATGGCATCATGCTTCGCTAGATCATTGGCTGACGATTCCCACAAATGAGCTATTCACATATTTATCAGAGGAAGTTTATAGTAGGATGACTGCTACTGAGCAGGAGACGATCTTAAAATTAGCGATTTTTCCTACCTTTTCTGCGGAGCTATTGAAAGCGTTTTATGGCGCTGAGATTGCGCAAATGCTGAATGTATTAACTCAGCGTCATTTATTTATCCAACCTGTGACAACAGATGGCTTCTATCGTTTTCATGCATTGTTTAGTCGATTTTTAGAAATGAAATGGCGACAGTATCCAACACAACATGCGGACCTTCATAAACAAGCAGCATTGTATTATGTAGAACATCAAAATATTCAAGCTGTCCTGTATCATGCCTTTAAAACGAATGATCATCATTTTTGCGGAGAGCTCCTACAGCTTCATGCAGAATCAATCGTACGGGCTGGTCAATTTGAATGGTTGCTCGAAAAAATCAATCGATTTAGTGCACAGGAAAAAGATAAATTTTATAAATTAAATTATTTTGAGGGTGAATGCCATCGCTACCGAGCTTATTATGAAAAAGCGAAACAATCCTATGAAAAATGTGCAATCCTAGCACAGCAGCAGCGGGATCACCTATTTATGACAAAGTCACAAGCTGGGATAGCCCATATTTACTTAGACACCATTCAACCTGCTTTAGCAGAGCCATATCTCGAGAAAGCATTAGAGCTAGCGAAACATACACCATTGCGCAAAGAGGAATTACTAGAACTTCAACGGCAATACGCTGAAAATTTAGTGAATCTAGGGAAGGCCAAGGGTGCACAGCTCTTTATGGAGGACGTCGCATTGCCAGAGGATGTCATACAGCGAGCAAATGTTGATGTACGTGTTTTACTACGAACAGGACAACTACGGGAGGCCAAGGAGTTATTAGCGCAGCGACTTGAATTACCGCCTCAGCTTGTTTCAACCCATCGAGAAAGTGAACTGCTAGCAGCTTTCGTTTATGCACTGTTAGGTCAAGGCAAAGAAGCCTGGTATGCTGCCCAGCATGGCATTCGAAGAGGAATAAAAGAGAAGTCTATTTTCATAGAGGCGGTTGGCTATATCAGAAAGGCTCATGCCCTGCTGTTAATGGATTTCCCAGATCATTATGGGGCATGTCAAGCCTATGAAAAAGCGTTGACCCTCATGAATGCCATTAATATTTCTCGTGTGAAGGCGGAGCCATATATGGGGTTAGCCATTGTCAAACATTTGTTAGGAGATATGGTAGCGGCTAAGAAATACTTAGCACTGGGCTTACAGGAAACGGAGCAAGTTCAAGATGCTTGGATGACAGCGCTTATTCTTTTAGCAGAAGTAAAAATAATACTTTCTGAGCAAGAAATAGGGAGAGCGAAGCAATTATTAAAGAAGACACAGCAACTATTTCAGGAGTGCGGTGATCGCAATGGCTTGATGCATGTCTTATTTTATCAATCAATGATTGCCCTGAAAGAGTGTAATAAGAAGCCGTTTCAACAGTATTTTCAACAGTTTGCACAACTATGTGTCTCAAATGGCTATGAATACTTCTTACAAAGGCCAACGATACTTGGTCCGAGCAATCGAATGGTTTTTTACGAGCTATTGCAATATAGTCAAAAATGCCAGATGGAGCATCCAGCTATATTAGCTTTGCAAAATCATTTTCAGGTCGAGGATAGTATTAGTTATCCGCATGATGAAATACAGATAAATCTTTTCGGGAGTTTAAATTTAATTCGTACACAACGAAAGCTGGAAGACAAAGAATGGCAACGTGATAAATCAAAGGAATTATTCGTATATCTCTACTGCCATCGCCATCGCTTTACACCAAAGGAAGAAATAGCACAGGCATTATGGCCAGATCGTAGTGTCGAGTCCTTGGATCGTGATTTTAAGGTGGTGTTAAATACGTTACTTAAAGTGTTGGAGCCGCAACGACATGCAAGACAAGAGAGCTTTTTCATTCAGCGGAAAAATAATATGTATCAGCTACAAAATATTGCTTTTCTCCAAATTGATGTTGAACGTTTTCACTATTATTACAGCTTAGGAATCGACGAATTTGATCCTCAGCTGTCAAATGAGTGGCTCTTATTAGCGGAAGCGAGCTATACGGATGCGCTCTATGCGGAAAAAAAGCAAATCGACTGGCTAACACAGGACCGTGAAAAGCTACAATCTTTATATATCGAAGTCTTGGAACGACTAGCACAAAATGCAACAAGACAACAGCAATATAAAAAAGCCATTTTTTTCGCAGAAAAGATGCTACGCGAGGATGCACTCTGGGAGGAAGCGTATCGCCTGCTCATGTACAGCCACTACCAGCTCCAAAATCGCTCTCTTGCCTTAAAATGGTATGAAAAATGTGTCCAGCAATTACATCAAGAGCTTAACACAACCCCGATGGAATCCACCATGACGGTCTATGATTTGATAATGGGGTAATTGGTGTTGTTATTAAGGCTAGGTGAAGGATTTTGTATTGGATGGGCTTGCTCAAGTGTGGGGAAGTGCTCCATTGATTGTGGGAATGCTCATTCATATGAGGAAACCCGCTCCAACTGAGAGTAGAGCCGCTCCTAAGTAATGTGAAAACGCTCCAACAGAGGAGGTGCCCCCTCCTAGTCAAAGCGCTCATTCTATGAGGAACTCACTCATAAACTATGTCAATCCGCTCCAACAGTGGGGTAGACAATACTATAAAAATGTAACCTATATGGAGGAACAACAATGCCATTTTGTCAGACGAAAAAAGCGAATATTTACTACGAAATAATTGGAACAGGGATACCTATCATCATGCTACATGGTTTTTCTCCTGATCATCGTTTGATGAAGGGCTGTATGGAGCCTGTTTTTAAAAAACGTGAAGGGTGGAAACGTATTTATCTGGATCTTCCGGGAATGGGAAAAACAACAGACTATTCATCAATTCAAAACTCGGATGAAATGCTAGAAGCGATTATCGAATTGATACACACAATCATTCCGCAAGAATCGTACTTGTTGGTTGGTGAATCTTATGGTGGCTATTTAGCGCGCGGTATTATGAGGAAATCAGTGGATCAACTTTTAGGTACTGCCTTTATTTGCCCTCTCATCATTCCTGAAAAAGAACAACGTACGGTGCCACCGCATTGTATTGTACAAGCAGACACTGCTTTTTTATCAACATTAAGTCAGCAGGAGCAAGATGACTTTATGGCTAATCAAGTTGTCTTAGATGCCTATAATTGGGAGCGTTATTCAACAGAGGTGTGGCAGGGTGTAATCTAGCAGATCAGGCATTTTTAGAAAAAATTCAGCAAAGCTACGGATTTTCCTTTGCCGTTGACGAAAAGTCCTTTGATAAGCCAAGTCTCTTTTTGCTGGGTAAACAAGATTCTGTGGTTGGCTATAAGGACGCGTTATCACTTCTAGAGAAGTTTCCCAGAGCAAGCTTTGCCATTTTAGATAGAGCAGGCCACAATTTGCAGATCGAGCAACCTAAATTGTTTACCGAGCTGATGAGTGAATGGTTGAATCGTATAGAGGGAGCGATGGATTAAAGTGATACTTGCAAATGATAAATTATTTTTAAGAGAATTTAGGCAGCAAGACTGGGCTGATGTGCATAAATATGCCTCTCAGGAGGTTGTTTGTAGGTATCAAACATGGGGACCGAATTCAGAAGAGGATACAAAAGAATTCATTCAGGATGCTCTCGATGAAGCAACACAAACACCAAGGGAACGATATGTTTTTGCTATTATTCATCAAGAAACATTAATAGGTGCGGTAGAAATCATGATTAGGGATTTTGTAAATGAAGTCGGGGAAATTGGCTATATCGTGAACCCTGATTATTGGGGTAAGGGAATAGCAACGCAGAGTGCTAAATTGATGATGACTTTCGGCTTTGAAACATTAAAGCTCCATCGTATTTATGCAACCTGCGACCCTCGAAATATTGGATCATCCAAAGTGTTAGAGAAAATAGGAATGTCAAAGGAAGGAATATTACGTGAAAACATGCTAATGCAAGACGGCGTTTGGCGAGATTCATTATTGTATAGTATGTTGAAACAGGAATGGTTATCATGAAGCGTACGATTAAAAGTCATCTTTATTTAGGGGTATAAAGCTATGCAGAAGGAAAAGAGCAATAAGAATCCGATGTATCACTGCAATTAAATGCAGTAGGGAAAGAGAAACGAATTATAGGAAAAAAATAGATGTGGACTCTAAAAAGCAAGAATGTTGATTTCTAAACATTCTTGCTTTTTGTTTTAAGAAATGTTGTTTAGTTGCCATTCTGCTTCGCTCCATTTTCGGGACATAGCTAGGTGGCTCATATTTTAGCCATTTAGCTTGTAACTAATTTGTAACTGAACTCTTATATAGTGTTGTCATAGCAAGAAAGCGCTTTCTAGGGAGCTTATTTTGAAGGGGGATATGGGATGAGGAAGCAGTGGTATTGGTTTCTTTTAGTGATGTTGGCTGTGGTGTTGGTGGCTTGTAATGGGGATACGAAAGACGGCGCAACGGAAGCAGATTCTTCTGATGGGGAGACGAAGGCGGTTACTGCGGAAGGCGGCACAATTAAGATTGGTGTACTTGCATCGTTAACTGGGGCGCTTGAGTCATATGGGAAGCAGACGCAGCGAGGATTTGATTTAGGAATTGAGTATGCAACAGGCGGCACGATGGAGGTCAATGGTAAGAAAATAGAAATTGTATATGAGGATACCGAAACAAAGCCAGAGGTGGCTGTGCAAAAAGCGACAAAGCTTTTAGAAGATGATCAGGTTGATTTTTTAGTCGGCTCTTCAAGCTCGGGTGATACGCTCGCTGTTCTACCACTTGCCGAGGAGTATGAAAAAATTATGGTGGTAGAGCCTGCAGTGGCTGACAGTATTACAGGTTCAGAGTTCAATGAGTATATTTTCCGAACAGGTCGTAATTCATCCCAGGATGCCTATGCGGCAGCAGCGGCTATTGCAGGCAAAGGTGTGAAGATTGCTACATTTGCGCCAGATTATTCGTTTGGCTGGGATGGTGTGAATGCCTTTAAAACGGCAGCGGAGAAATTAGGGGCTGAAATTGTACTAGAGGAGTATGCAGATCCTGCTGCAACAGATTTTACTTCCAATTTGCAAAAAGTGATTGATGCGAAGCCAGACTATTTGTTTGTGGTTTGGGCGGGGGCAAATTCACCATGGAATCAAATTGCAGATCTTAAAATTCAAGAAAAGGGCATTAAAATTTCGACGGGTGCGCCGGATATTATTGCGCTTCAATTTATGAACCCATTGGTTGGGATGGAGGGCTTCTCGGTGTATTATCATACACTTCCTCAAAATGATGTCAATGAATGGTTAGTAGATGAACATCAAAAACGTTTCAATGAAGTGCCCGACTTATTTACTCCTGGCGGCATGTCTGCGGCGATTGCTATTGTGGAGGCATTGAAACAATCGGATGGGGATGCAGACGCCAACAAGTTAATCGACGTTATGGAAGGTATGTCCTTTGAAACACCAAAAGGGACAATGACATTCCGTGAAGAGGATCACCAGGCTCTACAATCCATGTATTCGATTCGCTTAGAGCAACAAGATGGTGTGGATTATCCAGTACCAGTACTTATTCGGGAGCTTAGTCCTGAAGAGACAGCACCGCCCGTTATGAATTAAAGAATTGAGAGGCAGCATAGCTGTCTCTCTACATAAATGTGAGAAGGAAGGGAGTAGAGAATGGAGCCTATATTATATACAGATAATTTAACAATTCGTTTTGGGGGACATACGGCTGTAGATGGCGTTAATTTTCAAATGCCTGAGAAGCATTTAAAGTCCATTATTGGGCCGAATGGTGCTGGGAAAACAACCTTCTTTAATTTGATTAGTGGTGAGCTAAAGCCAACTGCGGGTGATGTTTATTTTAAAGGGCAATCACTTGCACAAAAGTCGGCCATTGAAAGAACTCGAATGGGATTGGGACGATCTTTTCAGATTACCAATGTTTTTCCAAACTTAACAGTTCTCGAAAATGTTCGTTTAGCCGTCCAATCCAAGGAGAGAATTCGTTATCAGCTATTCCGCCATTACAAAAGCTATCAGGCGATTACGGACAAAGCGGAGGAGTTATTGGCACTTGTGTTACTCGACAATAAACGAGATGCCCTGACAACAATGCTATCCCATGGAGAGAAAAGAAAGCTTGAGATTGCCATGCTACTCGCGTTAGATACAGAAATTCTACTGCTCGATGAACCCACTGCAGGGATGTCATTAGAGGAAGTACCTACGATTTTAGAAATTATTCGAAGCATAAAACAGCAGGGGGATAAAACCATTTTGCTCATTGAACACAAAATGGATATGATTTTGGATTTATCGGATTCTATTATGGTGTTGTTCAATGGTCAGCTATTAGCAGATGGCTCACCAGAAGAAATTATGAATAATGATACTGTGCAACATGCATATTTAGGAGGGCTGTACGATGACCACCTTACTGACATTAAATGAGGTTCACACGCATATTGGTCAATATCATATTTTGCAGGGCGTTAATTTTGAAGCGAAGGAGGGGCAGGTTACTGTACTGCTCGGACGCAATGGCGCAGGGAAAACGACCACCCTGAAAACAATAATGGGTTTAACGCCTGCAACAAAGGGTGACATTGCCTTTCGCTCCCAATCGATTAAAAAAGGTCCTACCTATAAGGTGGCGAAATTAGGAATCGGCTATGTACCTGAAAATCAAGGGATTTTTGCAGATTTAACGGTAGAGGAAAACATGAAGGTAGCGATGCGCAAGGAGGATACAGCCACATTAGAGCGACAGCAATATGTGCTAGAGCTGTTTCCTGATTTAAAGAAGTTTTGGAAAAAGGCTGGTGGGCATTTATCCGGTGGTCAAAAGCAAATGCTGTCCATGGCTAGAGCCTTTATCAATGATAGCCAATTAATATTGATAGATGAGCCTTCCAAGGGACTTGCTCCGATAGTTGTGGAAAAAGTGATGGAAGCGATTGTGGAAATGAAAAAGAAAACGTCCATTGTTCTAGTGGAGCAAAACTTTATAATGGCTAGTCGAATTGGTGATACCTATACATTAATCGATGATGGTAGAACAGTAAATTCGGGCAATATGCAGGATTTGATTGATGATGAAGAGCTAAAACGCAAGTATCTTGGCATTGGATAGAGGGGGGTGACTATCATTGGAGCTATTGGTCAATTTAATCATTAATGGCTTGGCCACTGGGATGTTAATTTTTCTGTTAGCAGCTGGTTTGACATTAATTTTCGGTTTAATGGATGTATTGAATTTTGCGCATGGTGGGCTCTTTGTTTGGGGGGCCTATGCGGGCATCTTTACCTATATGTTGACAGAAAGTTTTATCGTTGGGATTATAGGCGCGATTGTGACTGGAGCGTTGCTTGGACTGCTGACAGAGAAATTCATTATTACGCCTGTTTACGGCAATCATATTCAGCAAATTTTAATTACCTTAGGGCTGATGCTCGTTTTGCAGGAGCTTATTAAGGTGGTCTTTGGACCAAATGGGGTGGCAGTAAAAACACCAAGTTATTTAGCAGGAAGCTGGGAAATTGGTGATGTGATCATCATTAAATATCGTTTATTTATTATTGTCATAGGGTTTGTGATTTTTGGTATTTTCCAATACATGCTGAAGCGCACGAAGATTGGCTTGATTGTTCGGGCTGGGGTGCAGGATAAGGAAATGGCGCAGGCTCTCGGTATTCATATTAAGCGTGTATTTTTATACGTCTTTATGGTGGGCGCTGCTCTGGCGGCACTTAGTGGAATGTTGATGGCTCCCTATTCAGGTGTGATTTATGCGGAGATGGGCATGGAGTATGCCATTTTAGGCTTTATTGTTGTGGTAATTGGCGGTATGGGTAGTTTTTCCGGCTCCCTGCTTGCAGCGATTTTAGTTGGGCTAGCAGGTAGCTTTATGGCTTATTATGTCCCTGTGCTGTCACTGGCGGTCAATATGATTTTAATGGCCATCGTTTTAATTTTCCGTCCTCAGGGGCTGTTTGCGATGCGAAAGGAGCGGACATCATGAACAACAAAATATCTTTACGCGCTTTCGCTTTTTTCCTGTTACTTGTCATTTTTATTATCCTTCCTTTTGTCAATGATTCAAGGACACTACTTATTTTACTCACACAAATCTTTATTTTTGGGATATTGGCAATGAGTTATGATATTTTACTAGGCTATACAGGCATCGTCTCCTTTGGGCACGCCATGTTCTTCGGCATTGGTGCCTACACAACAGCAGTCATGCTTAAGCAGATGGATCACACACTCTTGATCTTTGTACTGTCCATCGTGATTGGTATGATACTAGCAGGCTTCATTAGCTTTTTAGTAGGTTTATTAACCTTACGCTTAAAAAGTCATTTTTTCGCGATGCTGACGCTAGCCTTTTCGGGGTTATTTTTAGTCTTAGCTGAAAAGTGGCGCTCTGTTACGTATGGCAATGATGGCTTTACATTCAGAGCACCTGATCTATTTAGAGATCGAATGACCTTCTATTTCTTTGTGCTAGCAAGCTTGGTTGTCATCTTTTTGGCGCTCTACCGCTTTGTTAATTCACCAACAGGCCGTATTTTAATTGCCGTTCGTGAAAATGAACAGCGGACCAAATCATTAGGTTTTAATACGTTGCATTATAAAGTCATTGCCTCAGTTGTGGCAGGCATTGTAGCAAGTTTTGCTGGCTCCTTATATGCAGTGTCATTGCGCTTCGTTAACACGAGTGTGATGGCCATGGATATTACGCTGGATGCATTGTTAATGACGATTATCGGTGGGGTTGGTACTTTAGTGGGGCCGTTATTAGGCTCGGCGGTCATTGAATATGCGCAGCATGCACTGTCAGGGCTTGCACGAGATTATCCTATTTTCGAACGTTGGATTATCTTCTTCGGGATTCTCTATATTTTAGCCGTTATCTTCTTCCCAAAAGGTATTATTGGCTCATTAAGATTGCTCTTTTGGAAGTGGCGAGGAAGGCTAAAGCAACGAAAAACGACAGGTCCCTTGCCTCAGGAAAAGGAGCGATTTGAATGACAGTTGGTATTGTTAGTACAGGTATTTATCTACCTCGACAGAAGATGGCATCGCAGGAAATTGCGGCTCTTTCCAATATTCCTGAGGCCATTATCCGTCAAAAAATGGGCATTCATGAAAAGCCAATTCCTGATAAGTCTGATCATACCGTGCAAATGGGTATATGGGCAGCACAGGAGGCGATTCAAAAAGCGAATATAGACCCTAAGGATATTGATGTTGTCATCTATATGGGCGAGGAGCATAAGGAATATCCACTTTGGACAGCCTCCATTAAAATGCAGGAGGAGCTTGGTGCAGTGAATGCATGGGCATTTGATGTGCAATTACGCTGCGGCACTACAATCATGGCGCTGAAAGTGGCGAAAAGCCTAATGGCCTCAGATGACACGATACGAACCATTCTGTTAGCAGGTGGTTATCGCAATGTTGATTTTATCGATTACAGCAATCCACGAACGCGCTTTATGTACAATTTAGCGGCTGGTGGAGGGGCCATGTTATTACAAAAAAACTATGAAAAAAATTTGCTACTAGAGGCAGATATTATAACGGATGGTTCTTTCTCAGAGGATGTAGTCGTGCCAGTCGGGGGAACGAAAAATCCATTAACCCCAACCCATTTAACCGAAAATTTATATAAGCTTGACGTTTTGGACCCCATTGGGATGAAGGAGCGGCTAGAACAAAAATCTTTAAGCAATTTTTTGAAGGTCATTCGCAGTTCTTTAGCGAAAAGTGGATACAGTGACGATCAGCTAGATTATTTAGCGATGTTGCATATGAAAAGATCTGCACATGATTATATTTTAACGGAGCTTGGCTTACAGCAGGAGCAGTCTATTTATTTGCAAGACTATGGACATATAGGTCAGATCGATCAAATATTGTCCCTACAGCTAGCACAGGAGCAAAACCAAATTCAAGCAGGCGATATTGTGACGCTTGTTAGTGCTGGCATTGGCTATGTATGGGGAGCTATCACAATACGTTGGGGATAAGGGGGAAATGGCATGGTAAAAACGATTCAACTAGCAAATGGAGAAACAATGGCCTATCGCAAGCGATCAGGTGGAGGTCATCCTTTAGTGTTGGTACATGGCAATATGACATCTTCTAAGCATTGGGATATTCTGATGGATGCTTTAGACGAGAAATACACCATTTACGCGATAGATTTACGTGGTTTTGGTGAATCATCCTATCTTAAGCCAATCACTGCTATTAAAGATTTTAGTGATGATGTCAAACTATTTGTGGATGCACTGCAACTGCAAAGCTTTGATATGATTGGCTGGTCAACAGGTGGAGCTGTCTGTATGCAGTTTGCAGCAAATTATCCAGGACACTGTCAACGACTAATTTTACTTGCGTCTGCTTCTACACGTGGTTATCCATTTTACACGGATTTAGGAACAGGCAATCCAGCCTCCTTTAAGCGAGCCTATCATTATGAGGAGGTATTGGTGGATACATCCAAAACAAAGCTTATTCAAGGCTTCTACGATGAAAAAAATGCCGAGGGCTTACAGTCTATATGGAATGCATTAATTTATACGCATCATCGACCAAACGAGGGAAAATATCAAGAATATGTAGAGGATATGCTTACACAGCGCAATTTAGCAGAAGTATATCATGCACTCAATACATTTAATATAAGCGCTGTTGACAATGAGGTGGCAAAAGGCTCTCGGGAGGCCATGTTGCTTCATATCCCAATTTTAGTGCTCCGAGGGAATCGTGATTTGGTGATTACGGAGGAAATGAATGCAGAGATATTACATGATTTAGGCAAAACAGCACAGTTTGTAAGCCTAAAAGATTGTGGGCATTCGCCTTTGGTCGACGATTTAGCACAATTGACAGCTGAAATTGAAGCCTTTTTAGAAATTGGAGGAAGACAGTATGCGTTTGAACAATAAAGTGGCTATCATTACAGGCGCTGCAAATGGTATTGGCTATGCGGCTGCTGAGCGTTTTATCGAGGAGGGGGCATGGGTGTTTATCGCCGATTATGACGATAAAGCAGGCATTCTAGCAGCACAACAACTAGGCGAAAATGCTGTATTTATACAAGTAGATGTTGCAAGTAGAGAGAGCGTTAATCAGCTGGTGACGGCAGTGATCGAACAGGCAGGACGGATTGATATTTTAGTGAATAATGCGGGGATTACAAGAGACGCGATGCTGACAAAAATGACGGAGGATCAATTTCAGCAGGTACTAGATGTTAATTTGACAGGTGTCTTCCATTGTACACAGGAGGTCATTCCCTATATGGTGGCAGCAGGTGGAGGCAAAATTATAAATACATCCTCAGTTAGTGGAGTATATGGCAATGTTGGTCAAACCAATTATGCAGCGACAAAAGCAGCGATTGTAGGTATGACAAAAACATGGGCGAAGGAATTAGGGCGTAAGGGGATTAATGTTAATGCAGTGGCACCTGGCTTTACAGAAACAGATATGGTCAAAAAAATGCCTGAAAATATTTTGGCTCAAATGCGATCAATCGTCCCCCTACAACGCCTAGGGACACCACGTGATATTGCCAATGCCTATTTATTTTTAGCATCTGATGAGGCCTCCTATGTTCATGGGCATACTCTGCATGTGGATGGCGCAATTATGATGTGATAGGGGGTAGTCAAGATGTTTGTTGAGCAAGAATGGATTTTAAAACGTGCAGCTTTAACACCTCACCACATCGCCTTGATTAATTTAACATCAAAGGAACAATGGACCTACCAGCAATTATCTGAGGAAATCGGCAAATGGAGTCAATTTTTCGAACGGCAGCAGCTACAAAAGGGAAGTAGAGTCGCTGTTTTTGCGAAAAATCATATCCAATTGTTTGCTGTTTTATTTGCCTGTGGGCTACGTGGGCTCATTTATGTGCCGTTAAATTGGCGCTTAAGCAAGGAGGAGCTAACACAAATTTTGGAGGATGCGACTCCTGCTATCCTATTATACGAAGAGGATAGTCATTGTCCCTTAGTTTTAGAAAAAATGTTTTCACTTTATGTTAGCCAGCATGAGAAGGAGATACAACCAAGTAGGCAAGACGTGGATGTGAATGATCCATGGTTAATGATTTATACAGGAGGCACGACGGGTCAGCCAAAGGGGGTAGTGTTATCCTTTCAGTCGGTCAATTGGAATGCCATGAATACTATTATTAGCTGGGGTTTACATGCTCAAGATCGGACATTAAATTATATGCCGATGTTTCATACTGGTGGCTTAAATGCTTTATGCATCCCCTTACTGATGGCGGGAGGAACGGTCATTATTGGCGATAAATTTGATGCAGAAGAGGCACTACAAGCAACGAACCAATATCAAACGACAATTTCTCTTTTTGTGCCAACTATGTATCAAGCAATGATTGCTACGAAGTATTTTCAGGAAAATCAATTTCCTTCCATGAAGGTATTTTTATCTGGCGGTGCCCCGTGCCCTCATCCTATTTACGATGCTTTTTATAATAAGGGATTATTTTTTAAAGAGGGATATGGTTTAACAGAAGCAGGACCCAATAATTTTTATATTGACCGAGAGCGTGCCTATGCAAAAAAGGGGGCTGTCGGGAAAAGCATGCAATTCAATGAAGCTAAAATCATCAATCATACAGGAAAAAGCTGTGCACCTGGAGAAGTAGGAGAGCTATTGGTAAGAGGGAAGCATATGTTTCGCTTTTACTGGAATAACAAGCAAGAAACTGCCAATATCCTGCAAGATGGCTGGTTGAAAACAGGGGATTTAGCGATGATGGATGCGGAAGGCGATTTTTATATTGTTGGGCGTAGAAAAGAAATGATAATTTCAGGTGGTGAAAATATCTATCCTCAGGAAGTAGAACAATGTCTACTACGGCATCCAGATGTGCGAGAGGTGGCCGTGATTGGTGTAGGTGATGATTATTGGGGTGAGATCGTGACAGCTTTTATTGTTTGTCCCCACCAAGTAGCCTCTCTATTAGATGATCTTAATGAGCTATGTCATCAACAATTAGGACGTTATAAGATTCCAAAACAAATGATTTTCTTAGACGAACTACCGAAAACAAGCGTTGGTAAAATCGATAAAAAGGCATTGTATAGGCTTGTCGACTCATCGATCTGTTAAGTATGATGAGAAGGAAGAAACGCTCGTCTTTCTAAATCCGAAATAAGAGAGGGACACATAAATGGCCCACGCATTAGTTATTGGTGGAACAGGGATGTTGGCTGACACATCCCTTTGGTTAGTGAATGATGGCTACCATGTCTCAGTAATTGGACGTAGTGCCCATCGAATGGAAGATTTGCGAAATAGAACAACCAAACCCGCCCTTCTAACCCCGATTTTAGTTGATTATTGTAATATAGCCTTATTAAAAGAGAAGCTAGAAGAAACGCTTAAGCATAATGGGGCCATTGAATTGGTCGTTGCTTGGATTCATTCCTATGCGGACACTACATTAGAGAACATCTCCAATGTAATTTCAATAGAGAATAACGGGGAATGGAAACTGTTTCATGTGTTGGGGAGTAAGGCGAATTTAAGTGAAGTCCAAGAGAAATTGAAGCTCCCTGCTCGTTCGCAATACAGGCAAATCCAGCTAGGTTTTATGATGGAAGAAGGTCATGCGAGATGGCTTACGCATGAGGAAATATCGCAAGGTGTCGTTGCTGCTATTCAACAGGATCAGCCTATCCATATTGTCGGGACGCTACAACCTTGGGAAAAGCGACCATTATAAACTAACTAACCTTCGTCTAACTAGATGGACGAAGGTTTTTACTTATCTCCATTATCAGTTTGTTGTAGATGTCTACATAATTGTGAGGGATAGTTAGGTTTGTGTGAAAAACGTCAGGATCAAGCAACTTTCTTCTCTTACCTTTTACTTAGTATAACAAAATCATTTCCATATAACTTATCCTTATTTACTCACATCTCTTCCCATCAGACCGACATATCAGTAAAATAGAGTAGGTTAGGGGGATTACATGTGAAAGATCAACGCTTTAAAATAGCGCATCGAGAGGCGCTTATCGGAATTGGACTCGTCCTTGTCAACTTTGCGATTTGGTTTGGCTTTGCCTATGGATTAGGTTCAGGAGATCCAAGAAATTATACGTATGTATTTGGTTTTCCTGCCTGGTTTTTCTATAGCTGTATCGCTGGGACAGGCTTTATGATCCTTCTTATCTGGATTGTGATGAAACTCTTTTTCAAAGAGGTACCATTCGATGATGAGGAGGTGGATCGCTAATGCATTGGCAAGTTGTATTTCCATTGCTATTATTTTTAATTATTATTTTTGGAATCGGTATTTGGGCCAATAAGCATGTCCGCTCCTCTAATTCATTCCTGCAGGAGTATTTCCTAGGTGGTCGTGAAATGGGTGGTTTTATCCTTGCAATGACAATGATTGCTACATATGGCAGTGCGAGTAGTTTTATCGGAGGACCGGGTGTAGCCTATACAAAAGGACTTGGGTGGGTATTACTGGCAATGGCTCAGCTACCAGCAGGTTATTTTGTACTCATGATTTTAGGGAAAAAATTCGCCATTATTGCTCGTCGTTACCAGGCCATTACGTTAATCGACTTTTTACGTGAACGCTACAAAAGCCATGTCATTGTTATTTTATCAGCCATTAGCATCATTGTTTTCTTATTTTCGGCTATGATGGCTCAATGGGTTGGGGGTGCACGCTTAATTGAGTCATTAACTGGCTTAAGCTACACAGCAGCACTGTTTATTTTTGCGATTTCCGTGTTAGTATATGTGATTATCGGAGGCTTCCGTGCGGTTGCACTTACAGATACGGTCCAAGGTTCAATTATGGTGATTGGTACAATTATTTTATTAATCGGCACCATTGTGGCAGGTGGAGGCATCGACAATATAATGGCCTCACTGGTCGCTGAAAATCCTGACTTTGTGTCACCATTTGGCGCACAAGGAGATTTAACGCCTCTGTATGTCTCAACATTTTGGATTCTCATTGGTGTAGGGGTTGTAGGACTTCCGCAAATTGCGGTTCGTGCGATGAGCTATAAGGATTCCAAAAGTATGCATCAAGCGATTCTTATTGGCACGATTGCCATAGGGACAATCATGTTTGGCATGCATTTAATTGGGGTGTTAGCCCGACCTGTCTTACCGGGCATTGAGATTGGTGATAAAGTCATGCCGCTCCTGACATTGAAGGTATTACCGCCATTTTTAGCAGGAATCGTTTTAGCTGCACCAATGGCTGCGACAATGTCTACGGTTAATGCTTTACTAATGCTTGTCAGCTCTACAGTTGTCAAAGACATCTATTTAAATTATATGAAGCCGAAAGCTAGTGATGCAGAGATAAAGCGTGCAAGCTTTATTGTAACAACAGTCATTGGCCTAGCCGTTGTCATCTTTGCACTCAATCCACCTGATTTATTAGTGTGGTTGAACTTATTTGCCTTCGGTGGACTAGAGGCTGTCTTTATTTGGACAGTCGTTTTAGGATTGTATTGGAAAAAAGCGAATAAATACGGAGCGATTGCGTCAATGATTTCAGGCATGTTGTTGTATATTATGATTGATCGGTTTTATCCTTCTGTCTTTGGTATGCATACAGTCACGATACCAATTGTCGCATCCTTCTTTATTTTTGTGATTGTCAGTTTGTCCACTAGTCATAAATTTAAAAACGAAAAGCTTATGATTTAACGCCAAAACGCCACAGATTTCAAATTCTGTGGCGTTTATTTTAATGCATCATAAAATCATAGGCATTTTTCGCAAGTAATGTCATTGTAACGACAATAAATAGCGTGCGGACAAAGCCACTTCCTTTCTTGATTGCCATCCGTGAGCCAAGCATAGCCCCACCAATTTGCGCAATGCCCATGACTAGACCATAAACATAATGAATTTGACCTAAGTAAGCAAACATACAAACACCAGCCACATTACTCGCCAAATTTAAAAACTTCGCATTACCAGCCGCCTTTAAAAAATCGAAGCCTACCAATAAGAAGCTAAAGATTAAAAACGACCCTGTGCCAGGACCAAGAAATCCATCATAAAAACCAATAGCAAATAATAGCAGCATAAATAAAAACAAATGTTTTTTAGATAGATTTTTTACGGTAGAGACAGCACCCCAATCTTTTTTAAAGATCGTATATACCCCAACAGCCGCCAGCATAACAAGCATTAATGGCTTTAGTAATGCTGGATTAATCAGATGCACAGTCCAAGCACCACATAATGATCCGATAAATGCTAGTGGAAAATATTTGAGGACAGAGCGAATGTCCAGCTGGCCAGAACGATAGAAAGAAATAGAGGAAGTGAGCGAGCCCATAGCTCCTGCTAGTTTGTTCGTGGCAACCGCAGCAGCTGGATTGAGCCCAACAAATAGTAAGGCTGGTAGTGAAATTAAACCGCCCCCTCCCACTACTGAGTCAACAAAAGCCGCCAGAAATCCAAAAGAAATTAATAGTATGAGAATATGTACATCGATTTCAAACAACATATGACACCTCTTTATAATTAGTTACTACTGAAATAGTAACTAATTTTATTTGCGCTGTAAACCCCATTTTTTCATTGGCAAATCTTCACATTGGTAGCCTATAATAAAGATAATGGAGGGATTACATGGAGGAATTAATCACCCAGCT
The DNA here is from genome assembly GCF_001043675.1 of Lysinibacillus sp. LK3. NCBI lineage: Bacteria > Bacillati > Bacillota > Bacilli > Caryophanales > Bacillaceae > Lysinibacillus > Lysinibacillus sp. LK3. Next base: position 61,380 of record NZ_LDUJ01000016.1, on the reverse strand, counting down.
GAAAGAAATGGGTTTTACAGAATATGAAGCAAAGGCCTATACGGCACTTGTTCAGCAAAGTCATGTCAGTGCCTATCAGGTTAGTAAAAATTCTGGCATACCACGTGCAAGAGTGTATGATATTTTAAATATCCTTGTAGAAAAGGGCATCGTGTTAAAAGAAGAGACCGTAGAACAAACGACCTATTCGGCAATGCCTGTGTCTGTGTTCTTACAGCAAATGCAACAGCGCTGGGAGTCGAATTTTACGTCTATAAGCGGGAAATTAGAGAAATTAGAGGAAAAAGTACAGGAAGCTGAGCCTAAAGTGGTAATGCTGAAGGGCAAGGAATCCATTATCAACTATTGTCAGTCACTTCTAAAGAAGGCGAAGAAAAAAGTGATGCTGTCGATGTGGGAAGATATGTATGATGCCTTACGTGAAGATTTGCAAGAGGTGGCGCTGCATGTTCCTGTTCATGGCATTACGTTGTATGTAGGAGAGCATCTCGCCTCAATTGACCAGCATAGAGCCACACATTATACAAAAAAAGCATCTACACCGCATTGGTTTATCTTATCGATAGATGGTCAGGAAATGATTTATGGTCATTCTCCATCTACCCAAGAGACGGCCTTTATCACCAATGATCCGGTTCATATTTATTTGTTAGAGGATTATATATGGCATGATGTGCTCATCAATCGGTTAGTAAAACGTGATGATCAGGAGTTAGAAGACTGGATTGCTAAGGAGCGTAAAGCTTTTTTCTTAGAATAGTCGTATAAGGAAGGGGAGGAACTTGAAAAAATTCGTGTTGCTAGGTTTAATGAGCCTACTAATGCTAGGAGCCTGTAATGCTACACCACCTACCGATCCACCAACCATTCATGAGCTAACGGTTGTCCCAGATAATGTCCAGAAAAATATCGTTTTTAATGACAGAATACAACTATTGCATGAAAAGGATGCTCCATATTACCTTGTTTATTATTCAAAAGGGAATGTATTGGCAAGTATTACAGCTGAGGGAAATAGGCTTATTATCCAGTTAGAAGAAGGCAGCGAGCAAAGGAAAGAGGCTCAACCCTATGTTTTTAAAGTCACCGTCAAGAATCCTGAGCTGGATACCATTGATTTGCGAATTAACGGTCAGAGTACGCCAATTGATCGTATGACCATTATGTGATAAAAGAAACCGAAATCCCTTTAGAAATGAGATTTCGGTTTCTTTACGTGATGTCTAATAAAAGACTTTGTCTACGTTATATTTAGAGCGGAAAGTATTAATCGCATATGTTTCGTAAATTTCACGTTCCATTGGATCTTCTACTTCATAGACTTCAATTTTGAACACTTCATCACGATGGTTTTTCATCGGAGATACATTATCCTCGAAATGTTTTTTAATACGTTGACGAATTTTACGTGCTTTCCCAACAAACAATAGCTCATTCTTGTCATTATAGAATAAGAAAATGCCGCCTTTATCACGTGTGATTTTATGGAAGTCAATAAAACCGAAGTAAGGTGTGATTGGCACATCACCTGGTTTTAAATCTTGTTCACGTTGACGGATTACTAGATCTGGTTTTGGAAATTCAATTTTAATCAAACTATTCACGTTCCTCTCTCTTACTAAAAGTATATGGTAACATAATTACGGCATGTTTACCATAAATTTTAAATGTAGAAACCCCACAGATAGCAAGCTTAGTGTACATCAAATCCCCAAGAAACATGCGCGTGAATCACAAAATATTCTATGAATTATTGATATTCTAACTAGTTCGTGTTACAATTCAAGATAATTAAATAATCTTATCAAGAGAAGCTGAGGGATTTGGCCCGATGACGCTTCAGCAACCTCTAACAATTGTTAGAAAGGTGCTAATTCCAGCAAAGGATTTTTTCCTTTGAGAGATAAGAGTGGACGTGAAAAAAATCCTTCTCATTCTATCTCGTATGGAATGAGGAGGATTTTTTAATTTCGTTGCATCCTACGCAAGCAAGATTTGCTAAAAGAGAGTGATTATAGAGAGGGGAAAGCAAGATGCCAATTAATATTCCGAAAAATTTACCAGCTGGAGAACATTTACGTGAGGAAAAAATCTTCGTCATGGAAGAAGATCGTGCGAAAACACAGCAAATCCGTCCATTAAATATATTAATATTAAATTTAATGCCTGAAAAAGAAAAAACAGAGCTCCAATTATTACGTTTATTGGGGAATACACCATTACAAGTGAATATTACCTTTTTGAATACAGCCACACACGAGTCTAAAAATGTGAGTAAATCCCATTTGCAGCTTTTCTACACAACGTTCAATCAGATTCGACACCGACGCTATGATGGTATGATTATAACTGGTGCGCCAGTAGAAAAAATGGCTTTTGAAGAGGTCAACTATTGGCAGGAAATTTCAGAAATTATGGATTGGTCTAAAAAGAATGTGACATCCGTGCTACATATATGTTGGGGGGCACAGGCTGCATTGTATCATCATTATGGCATTGGGAAGGTTGAGCTTTCTGCTAAATGCTCAGGCGTCTATTCCCATGTGATTACAGATTTAACTGTAGATTTGGTACGTGGCTTTAGTGATTTATTTACTGCGCCCCATTCACGCTATACATCTGTTTCGATTGACGAGGTTCGCAATCATCCAGATCTACGATTATTATCCTATTCAGAGGATGCTGGGGTATTTATTGTACAATCAAAAGATAATAAAAATATTATGATTACGGGGCATCTAGAGTATGATGCGACAACGCTAGCCGATGAATACAGTCGCGATGTGGCGAAGGGCATAGATATCGCCGTTCCTGTAAACTACTTCCCGAATGACGATCCGACACAAGTGCCGATGAATACATGGCGTGCCCATACGCATCTATTATTCTCTAACTGGTTGAACTACTATGTTTACCAAGAAACACCATATGAATGGGATTTTGTAGATGAAATCGAATATCATATTTAATTAATAAAAAGTCTAATTTCTTTTCTAGCTTAGAAGAAATTAGACTTTTTGATTGTCATTTTCTGTTTCCTGCTGAGGTGTTTCGTTATTTTGAGCCTTGGATTTACGATTGCGAATAACTACCACAATCAGCAAAAGTATGGGTAATAAAATGGTGAAAATAAAGGAAAAGATTGGCCAAATTTCATTATTATAATTAGTAGAATGCACAATATCTGGATGAACAATTTGAGAAAGTCCAATAACAATTATCCCCATCGGTATAATGAGTGGACGATGATCCTTGATCTTCAAAATTTGTGCAAGTCCAACAACGGTCGTATAGAAATACATAAATGTACGAATATAAATAGACGAAATCCACATAAATGCCATAATGATTTCTATACGCTGCAAAAAATTCCCTATAGATATTCTTTGTGCTAAGGCATAGCTAGGAAATGTCCTTGATGCAGTGTTTTCAGGACCTAATACAAGAATCGATAGGACAATCAACGTAACTAAGACGATTCCGCCAAAAATTGCCCCAATATATAGCCCTTTCTGTGCAGACGGCTGTACATTGACGCCAGTAGGATAGAGCATCAATAATACAATTAATGGAAAGGAAAAGATACTCATAAAGCGTGCAATACTATAAAACATAGATGCTTTGGTCGCTTCTAGTAGAGGCTGAATATTCTCAAATGTAATTTGAGGGGTAATACTAAGGACGAAAAAAATAAAAATAAAGGTAAACAATGGGAAGAGGATTTCTGCCGAACGGGCAAAGGTCTCAATCCCTAAATAAGCGGCATACATAATAATGATGCTGAACAGTAGGGCAAATGCTAATGTCGGTGTCTCTGGCATAACTTCCGTTTTCATGAAAATACCGATAAAATAGAGTAATTCCCCAGCGGAAAGAAAGGTCAAAATTAGGAAACAAATCGCTGTGATTTTCCCAAAAAAACGCCCAAGTATTTTTTCATTGGCCTCGATAAAGTTTAGGGACGGTGTTTGATTGGCCAGTGTTAAAAATAATTTTATAACCAGTAAACTAAGCAGAACACCAATGCTTGCCGCTATCCAAGCATCTTGCTTAGCGGCACCAGTAATACTCGAAGGGATAATTAAAATCGCTGTACCGATAGAATAGAGGAAGGTAACGATTGTAAACTGTCTTGAACTAATTATCTCTTTTTCCATCAAGCTACCCTCCGTTTCTCAGTCCATCTTTCTATTTTGTGAATGACACAATGTAATCCCTAATTGGTGTGAAGATAAAGGTAATCAAATCTAATGGGCTAGGAATATGGATTTTAAGGGCAATCCCCATATTTAAAGCCGTTCCAATAAGTAGCAAAAAGGAGAATACAATAATGGCTTTTCTATCCTGTTGCTTTTTTAGCTTTGGAATAAAAATAAGCGCAACAATGATTGCAATAATCAAGATAGCTACGGCTAGTACCATCTCATTACTCCTCCTTTGGCTTGTTTAATAATGAATTTTGCATCGTACCTGAACCTTGGGTTGTTACCTTTACATGAACAGCCACTGCTAAATCTGGAAAAATGGAAGTCCAGTCATCCTTGATTTTTTTCCACTGCTTTGGATCTGCCCGATGTAGGGCATCCCCAAATCCAAAAACATCGACTTCATATTGCTGTTGAATTTTCTCTACAGTTTTTTCAATGCGTTCATCAATCCCCTGGGCTGTTTTTTTATTAACGTAATCAATCGATTTATTTTTGGTAAGATCGATAACACATTCGACCTCTCCAACATTCTGCTCTACATTAATATGGACATCGATTTTCGGTTTCCCGTTTTTAAATGACCCTTTCACCTTTGTAGTGGATTGGGTGATTTCAGTAGACAAAGTCCCTTTATTAGGACAGGCGATGATTTCTATCGTACTTTGAATTTTGTCATTAAGAAAACTAATACTTTTGCTTTCGCTCTCAGTCAGTAGCCCTATATATTTATCGCCTTTAAAGACTGCTAAACCTGTATAACGTAATAGCACAGGTGTTTTAACACGTTGCACATTTGTTTGATCTACCCCTAATTTCTTATCGCCATGAACTTCAATAGCAGAAATTAACGCCCCTTTATGCTTATTGCTTAATGTATTGACTAATTCATCAATATTAACAGCTATCGTGGAGCCCCAAGCCTTCTCAGAGACATCAAGAGAATTTAGCATTTTATTAGCAGGAACTTTTTCGATGGGTGTTAGTACATTTAATACTTCCTTTGCTGTTGCATCGTGAGACATAATGACGTCGAAATCCTTACGAAATTCATGGTCCCTTACAATTAAATCAAGTGCATCACTAATGCCTTCTTTCGCGAGATCTTCCCCTAATACAACCACTTGAAGGTGGGCAAAATAAGGTTTTCGTGCTGCAATAGTCGTCATTTTGCGAATGGCCTCAAAGATGGTTTCGCCTCTCGAATGATAGCTAACGACAGGTGAGCGTTGAGTGGAAGCTTGTCGCACTGAGACTTCACTAGGATCGACAATTTGAACTGTAATTTCATATTCCTCATCTATTTTGTCAATGCCTAGTGCTACCACAATGGCTAATTCATTTAATTCTCGCTTACTCCAGCAACCACTTAACAGTAAAGTGAGGATACATAGTAAGCAAATCCAGTTTAATTTTGCCATATTCTATTCCTCATTTATCCTGAAGTTATTTCCTGCCTTTTACATTGATATAGTTATGTCCTCTAACAATATTTTTTTGATTGACTAAACGAGGTCGTGTAAGTAATTTTCTACGCGGGAACAGCACAAATGCATCCTTCTGATCCTGTAATACCAACGGTGCGAATGGGCTTAAATAAGGTACACCAAATGAACGAATGCTACATAGATGAAGAGTAATTAGCATAATGCCAAACATTACACCGAATAAACCAAACATAGCAGCTAAAATCATTAATGGGAAACGTAGTACACGAATCGTATTCGATAAACCATAGGCAGGGAATAGAAAGCTACAAATCGCTGTTAAGGCTACAATAATTACCATTACAGCGGATACGACGCCTGCATCAACTGCTGCCTGTCCAATAACTAAAGTACCTACAATGGATACCGCAGGACCGATTGTTCGAGGCATACGAAGTCCAGCTTCCCTTAAGACCTCAAAGGCAACCTCCATAATAAGCGCTTCTACTACTGCAGGAAAGGGTACGCCTTCCCTTTGTGAAGCAATGCTAATTAACATGGGTGTCGGTAGCATTTCCTGATGAAAGGTAGTAATCGCCACATACAAGGATGGTGCTACTAATGCTAGACTGATACCAAAGAAACGCAAGATACGTACAAGTGAGCTAATCATCCAATGCTGATAATAATCTTCTGCTGATTGTAAAAAGGATGTAAATAGCGCTGGAACGACTAAGACGAAAGGTGTGCCATCAACTAGAATCGCCACTTTGCCATCTAATAATTCACCTGCGATGACATCAGGTCGTTCAGAGTTGTAGACGGTTGGAAACATAGAGTTTTTTGAGTCTTGAATAAAATCCTCAATATAGCCACTTTCCAGAATGCCATCAATATTAATACGATCTAATCGAGCCAATACCTCTGCGACGATTTTGTCACTGGCGATGCCATTTATATACATCACTACTACATCTGTTTGTGTCACATCTCCGATAACGCGTGATTTTATCCAGAGATTCGGACTTTTTATTTTGCGACGAATGAGCGCTGTATTCGTTCGCAAGGTTTCCGTAAAGGATTCCCTCGGTCCGCGAATTACGGATTCCGTCGATGGCTCTGTGACAGCTCGATCCTTGGCACTTCTAGTACTTGTCACAATCCCTTCGGCAAAGCCATCTAATAAAATAACCGTTTCACCATTGAGAATGGCATTGTAGAGTGTTGTGAAATGCTCAATATTCGTCACATCGCCTACCGTTAAATAGGAATTCCGAACATATTGATTAATGGTTGTTATTTCAATATCTTGTTCTTCTTCAATATTTGCCATCAGTTTATCGATAACAGAATCAGAAATAGTCGTTTTATCCGATAAGCCATCAATGGAAATAATGGCGAGGCTATGGGGATCAGTTTCTCCAATCGCAATTTCACGTATGATAATATCATTACTATGCCCTAGTGATTGTTGAATGATTTTTATATTTTTAGATAGGGAAGTATACAATAAATCGTTCGTTGTATGGGATGGGGAGGTTTCGTTATTGTTAGACATGGACATGTGTTTTCCTCCTCAAATGGTCGTTCATTACCTTTAGAATGGACAATTTTTTTGAGAGATAAACGAAAGAGATATGAAAAATCTAGCTATTTGTGGCAATATCACATTCCTTGCAACTTTCGTGTGTCTTGTTTTGTAATAAATAAAAAAACAGTCTGTCCTTTCATGTATGGAAAGGACAGACTGCTTTATGTACGATAGTCGTATTGTAATTCATCATTACTTGTATCAACATCAACATGTAAATTGTGATCGTTAAAGAACCAAAGATCTTTCTCATCAATGTAATAGATAACACCATCAATTTCTGTTTGCACACCTATGGCAATAGGTTCCTCACGTGTCATGCCTAGTGAAAAGCCTTCGTGAAACGGACTTGAGCCACCATAACGTGCATAAAAACGAATTGTATCACCAGGTTCAACTTCCATTTCGTGTTTGAACCATTGTAGGGCTTCATCTGTCAATGCAATATTCATTTCAAATGCTCCTCTCTTCCTACAGCCATTTTACCTTTGGTTCGGTGCCGTTTTTAATACGAGCAATATTGGCACGGTGACGATAAATAATAAAGGTAAATAAAAAGGCTACCAAGATGCCTAATGCAAAGTCACCTGTAATAAAATAATAAACGATTGCATAGATAAGCGCTACTAAAGCGGCTATCATCGATGTTAAGCTGACGATTTTTGTGATTTTTAATGTCACAATAAAGGTAATAAATAGTAGGACAAAGAGTGGCCAAGAATAGCCTAATAATACACCAGCTGACGTTGCCACAGCTTTCCCACCACGGAAGTTGGCAAAGATCGGGAACATATGACCGATAACAGCGACAAGACCCAGTAATAAAGAGTGGAGTGTAGTATCAGAGAAAACAGGAAGTGTCACGAGTAAGACAGCGGCAGTCCCTTTTAAGACATCCATCACCGTAACAATAATACCAGCCTTTTTCCCTAATGTTCTAAAAGTATTGGTCGCACCAAGATTACCGCTCCCGTGTTCACGAATATCGGTATTATAAAAAATTTTGCCTATCCATAATCCAGAAGGTATAGAGCCGATTAGATAAGCACATAAAATAATAAGTCCATTGATCATAGTTGGACTCCTTTCATTCATAGTCCATCACTTGGTACTAATAGTTTGTAACAAGTATTTTACACTTTTTCTTGCTAATCTACAATGTTATGAAGGAGATTTCATCCGAAGTCTTGAATCAATACAAAAGAGAATCTATTAGTGAGGACTAGGCTTTTAGACATAAATTTGTAGGAAGCACTAAAACCTTTATAAAAATATAGGCAAAATGGCAATTTTGTCAATCGCTCATTCCTTTGGTAGAATAGAAGTCTAACTTTATCCTGTTTAATCGCAAGGCACGAGTTAGTGTGCTTTTATTTGCAAGCATCACAACTTTATTTTGCAACTAAGTAGGCTTCAATGCGTCAAATGATGATGGAAGCTAGAAGCAGTCTGTCTTGCTCAAATACCAATTTTAAGCAACTGTTGAAGATGTTTACTATTAATAAAAAAGATCAAAACTGTGAGCAAATTTTAAAATTTTATTGGACCTGTCGCTAGCTATTGACAGGAAATGCTATTATTATTAGGATGAGAACATAAATAGAACATGTGTTTGTTTTTTGGAGGGGAATTTTTTTGACGAATAAACAGTCACCTAGCGTCTATAATGATGACGCTATACAAGTATTAGAAGGATTAGAAGCGGTACGCAAACGACCTGGCATGTATATCGGTTCTACGGATGGCCGTGGACTTCATCACCTTGTGTATGAAATCGTAGATAATGCGGTGGATGAAGCACTGGCTGGCTTTGGATCTCATATTATTGTCACAATTCATAAAGATCAAAGTATGAGTGTGCGCGACTTTGGCCGTGGGATGCCAACCGGTATGCATAAAATGGGCAAACCGACACCAGAAATTATTTTTACAGTGCTACACGCTGGTGGTAAATTTGGTCAAGGTGGCTATAAAACAAGTGGAGGTTTACATGGTGTTGGTTCTTCCGTTGTGAATGCGCTCTCAACATTTTTAGAGGTGACAATCCATCGCGATGGTAAAAAGTATCGTCAACGCTTTGAACATGGTGGACAGCCTGTCACAACACTTGAAAATATTGGGCAGACCAAGCAGACAGGAACGCTTGTTCATTTCCTACCAGATGAAACGATCTTCTCTGTCACAAAATTCAATTATGATACGTTAGCAGAACGATTACGTGAATCAGCCTTTTTATTAAAGGGCTTAAAAATTGAATTAATTGATGAGCGCGAGGAAGGCAAGAGCGATGTGTTCTTTTATGAGAATGGCATCGAGGCTTTCGTTGCGTATTTGAATGAGGAAAAAGATGTCCTTCATCCAGTAAAATATGTAGAAGGCGTACAGGATGAAATCGAAGTAGAGTTTGCTTTCCAGTATAACGATGGTTATTCGGAAACGATTTTATCATTCGTTAATAATGTCCGTACACGAGATGGTGGTACACATGAAACGGGTGCAAAGGCAGCATTGACACGTGTCTTTAATGAATATGCAAGAAAAATTGGCCTGTTAAAGGACAAGGATAAAAACCTTGAGGGGACAGATATTCGTGAGGGCTTAGCAGCGATCGTGTCTGTTCGTATCCCAGAGCATTTACTGCAATTTGAAGGACAAACAAAGGGCAAGCTTGGGACAAGTGAGGCTCGTTCTGCAGTAGATAGTGTAGTGTCTGAGCAAATTTTGTATGTGCTAGAGGAAAATGCAGAGTTATCAGCTTCTCTTGTTCGTAAAGCGATTCGAGCGCAGCAAGTGCGTGAAGCAGCTCGTAAAGCGCGTGAGGATGCACGAAATGGCAAGAAAAACAAAAAGGGTAGTACGATTTTATCTGGAAAATTAACACCAGCTCAGTCACGTAATGCGGCAAAAAATGAGCTGTATTTAGTCGAGGGTGATTCTGCGGGTGGCTCTGCTAAACAAGGTCGTGACCGTACATTCCAAGCGATTCTGCCATTGCGCGGGAAAGTAATCAACACAGAAAAAGCCAAGCTACAGGATATTATGAAAAACGAAGAAATTTCAACGATTATCCATGCGATTGGGGCAGGTGTTGGTACGGATTTTGCGGTGGAGGATTCTGCCTACAATAAAGTAGTCATCATGACCGATGCGGATACAGATGGGGCACATATTCAAGTCTTGCTATTAACATTCTTCTATCGTTATATGCGTCCGCTCATTGAGTCTGGGAAGGTCTATATCGCACTACCGCCGCTTTATAAAGTCTCTAGAGGTACAGGGAAAAAAGAAGTCATTGAATATGCTTGGACAGAAAGTGATTTACAAAAGGCCATCAAGAAGGTTGGAAAGGGTTACATATTACAGCGTTATAAAGGTCTTGGTGAGATGAATGCGGACCAACTGTGGGACACAACGATGAACCCTGAAACACGGACATTGATTCGTGTCACAATCGAGGATGGTGCACGAGCGGAGAGACGTGTCACGACGTTAATGGGTGATAAGGTGGAACCACGTCGTAAATGGATCGAAGCCAATGTAGACTTCGGTATGGAGGATGATTCTAACATTTTAGAGAATGAATTCATCCAACAAGAGGAGGACCAAGCATGAGTAGTACAGAAAAGTTTCAAGATTTACCGTTAGAAGAAGTAATGGGTGACCGTTTTGGTCGCTATAGTAAATATATTATTCAAGACCGCGCGTTGCCTGATGCACGTGACGGTCTTAAACCAGTACAGCGCCGTATTTTATATGCGATGTTTACGGAAGGCAACACACATGATAAGCCGTTCCGTAAATCCGCAAAAACAGTGGGTAATGTAATTGGTAACTATCATCCGCACGGCGATAGCTCTGTGTATGAAGCGATGGTACGGATGAGTCAGGACTGGAAGGCACGTCATATGCTTATTGAGATGCACGGGAACAATGGCTCGGTAGATGGCGATCCTCCAGCTGCAATGCGTTATACAGAGGCGAGACTATCAGCTATTGCCGCTGAAATGCTACGAGATATTGGCAAGAAAACGGTCGAATTTGTGCCAAACTTTGATGATCAGGATATGGAGCCAACTGTATTACCAGCACGTTTTCCTAACCTTTTAGTCAATGGCTCTACAGGAATTTCCGCTGGTTATGCGACAGATATTCCGCCACATGCCTTAGATGAAGTACTGGATGCTGTGTTGATGCGCTTAGACAAGCCTAATGTTACTGTAGATGAATTGATGACGGTGATTAAAGGACCTGATTTCCCAACGGGTGGAATCATTCAAGGTGTTGATGGCATTAAAAAGGCGTATGAAACAGGTCGTGGTAAAATCATCGTCCGTGCACAAGCAGTTGTTGAACCAATTAAGGGTGGTAAAGAGCAAATTGTTATCACTGAGTTACCATATGATGTAAATAAAGCGAATCTTGTGAAAAAAATTGATGAGCAACGTGTAGATAAACGACTAGAAGGCATTGCAGAAATTCGAGATGAATCAGACCGTACAGGCTTACGTGTCGTAATTGAGCTGAAAAAGGATGTACCAGGACAAGGAATTTTACAGTACTTGTTTAAAACAACGGATTTACAGGTAGCTTATAATTTTAATATGATTGCCATTCATAATCGTCGTCCAACGATGATGACATTGCCATTATTGCTAGATGCGTATATTGCCCATCAAAAAGAAGTGGTAACAAACCGTTCTATTTATGATTTGCAAAAGGCAAAGGATCGTTCCCATATTGTAGATGGATTAATTAAAGCCCTTTCCATTTTAGATGAAGTCATTGCGACGATCCGTTCTTCTAATGATAAGAAGGATGCGAAGCTTAATTTACAAGCGAAGTTTGATTTTACAGAGGTACAAGCAGAGGCCATTGTAAGCCTGCAATTATATCGTTTAACGAATACGGATATTACAGAGCTTCGTCAGGAACAGGACGAGTTAAATAAGCTAATTGCGAAGCTAGAGGGGATTCTACAAAGTGAAGCAAAGCTAGTGCGTGTTATTAAACAAGAGTTACTAGATATTAAGAAACGCTTTACAGAGCCTCGTCGCTCGAAGATTGAGCAAGAAATTGAAGAAATTAAAATTACATTGGATGTCCTTGTGCCAAGTGAAGAGGTTGTCGTAACAGTAACGAAGGATGGTTATATTAAACGTACATCCACACGTTCTCATGCCGCTTCAAACGGGCAAGATTTTGCCATGAAGGATTCAGATTATTTATTGTATGAAGCAAACTTAAATACACAGCACCATCTATTGCTGTTCACAAATCGAGGCAATTATATTTATCAGCCTGTTCATGAGCTGCCTGATATACGCTGGAAGGATCTCGGCCAGCATATTTCAAGTATTGTGCCAACAGGGGAAGATGAATCCATTATTGCGGTTTATGGCTTCGAAACATTTGAACAGCCAAATACGTATGTCTTCACAGCCACAAAAGATGGCCAAATTAAGCGCTCACCACTCGCAGACTATGCGGTAACACGTTATTCAAAGCCAATTAAAACGATGAACGTCAAGGCTGGTGATGCGATGATCTATGCATCATTTGTAACAGATGACGTGGAGCTGATGCTCACAACGGATACAGCCTATGCGATTCGTTTCCCTATGGAGGAGTTACCAGTTACAGGTGTGAAAACAGGCGGTGTGAAAGGGATCACACTAAAAGATGGAGAAGCCTTAGTTGGAGTCAATGTGTTACAGCCTGATGTTACCCACTATGTAGTGATTGTGACACAGCGTGGGGCCGTAAAGAAAATGAATGTCGCTGAAGTTGAAGTAGCGAGTCGTGCAAAACGTGGACTAAAAGTATTAACAGAGTTAAAAGCAAACCCTCACCGAATTGTGGCAGTTGTTCAAGCAACAGACGAGGAGCAGGTTGTGATTGAAACTGAAAAAGGTGTTCAAGAGATGATTGACGTACAAGCATTGTCTCGTGCGGATCGCCATTCCAATGGTTCATTTAAAGTGGATATTGCAACAGATGGAGCAATTTCTCATGTTGTAACAGCCAAAAAAGAACAGAAACCAAGCTAAAAGCATGCCCAGCCTCTTAGGAGCGCTGGGCTTTAAGCTCTATTCAAAAATAGCACCTTGTCATTTAAGTGAAACTATGGGTATAATAATCATCGAAAAGTTCATAGCGAAAGAATGTAGGGGGGCTAGTAATTGCTAGCTGAGATTGTGTCCGGTAGACGCTGACCCTTTGAACCTGATTTGGCTCGTACCAGCGTAGGGAACATCTATTCAAAAAGCAAAGTTTTGAAGATTGATTGCAATACGTCTGGGAGGAATCCTAGGCGTTTTTTTATGTTTTCAAGCAACAGCTTGCCAACATTGTATACGCTTTCTTCTGGTGACAACATTCATTCATGAACACTTTCATATTACAAACTGGGAGGCTTTCGCATGAAAAAATGGTTTTTTATTTTATTGGCAGCACTATTGACATTAGTAGGCTGTAGTGACAAGGATGACAAGCAGGCTGCAGACAAGCTGAAAAAGGTGTCTGTGGTACTGGATTGGACGCCGAATACAAATCATACAGGACTATATGTTGCCAAAAAACTCGGTTATTTTGAGGAACAGGGTTTAGATGTTGATATTATTATGCCTGGTGAGGCGGGCGCAGATCAGCTTGTTGCTTCTGGAAAGGCGGATTTTGGCGTGAGCTATCAGGAAGGCATAACACAGGCACGAGTACAGGATGTGCCGCTGGTCTCCATCGCAGCAATTATACAGCATAATACATCTGGCTTTGCTTCTATTGCTTCGAAGGGCATTACATCGCCAAAGGATTTTGAAGGTAAAACCTATGGTGGTTGGGGCGCGCCATTAGAGCAAGCCGTTTTACAATCACTCATGCAAAAAGAAAAGGCAGATATTAATAAGCTAGATATCGTCAATGCAGGGGATTTAGATTTCTTCACAATGATGGAAAAAGATATAGATTTTGCTTGGATTTATTATGCATGGACTGGGATTGAGGCTGAGCTGCGTGGGGAAAAGATTAATATGCTATATCTTACAGATTATAGTGATCAATTGGATTATTATACGCCAGTTTTAGCTACAAATGAAAAAATGATACAGGACAACCCGGATGTAGTCAAAGCCTTTGTGGCAGCTGCATCGAAGGGCTATGAATACGCAATTGAAAACCCAAGTGAAGCGGCTGATATTTTAATCGAAGCGGCCCCTGATTTAGATCAAGCGTTAGTGCATAAAAGTCAGGAATGGCTGGCTGATAAATATCAGGATGATGCCAAGCAATGGGGAGAGCAAAAGCTTTCGGTGTGGGAAAATTACGCGAAATGGATGTCTAGCAATCAAGTACTAGAGGGCGAATTTGATGCGAAAAAAGCCTTTACTAATGATTTCTTACCTAAAAAGGAGGCCAAATAAGATGGCAAATTCATTAATCAGTGTACAAATCATTCCGAAGACAGAGAAATATGAAGATGTTATACCATATGTCGATGCAGCAATTGCGGTGATCGATGCTTCTGGGGTGAAATATGAGGTACATCCATTGGAAACAACGATGGAGGGTGAGCTTTCAACATTGCTCCAAATCATTGAAAAAATGAATGAGAAAATGATTGAACTTGGTGCCATTAATGTCATTACACAAGTGAAAATTTTATATCAGCCAACGGGTATTACGATGGATACATTAACGGAGAAATATCAGTAATGAAACGTGCATTACAGAAGGGAAGGACGATAATTTTTATCGCCTTCCTCTTGTTCATATGGGAACTAATCGTGCGGTTTGCTGAAGTTCCTCATTGGTTAGTACCCACACCAAGTAGTATTTTGTCAGAAGCCATCCAGTCGTATCAAACCTTTCTACCACATGCATTCGCTACAGTACAATTAGCTCTACTAGGATTAGCCATTGGCATCGCTTGTGGGCTAACGGTGGCAATAGTGTTGCATCGATTTACATTTATTCGAGAACTGTTTTATCCAATTCTTATTATGTCGCAGAATGTTCCTATTCTAGTCTTGGCACCGCTCCTTATTATTTGGTTTGGCTTTGGCTTATTACCGAAGCTTATCATTATCTGTCTTGTGTGCTTTTTCCCGATTGTCATTGCAGCGATGGATGGATTTAGACAAACTGCTCCAGAATTAAAGCATTATTTTGCCATGGTTGGTGCTACAAGGGCACAAACCTTTTGGAAGCTGGAATGGCCTTATGCCTATCCCGCTATTTTTTCAGGCATTAAAATTGCGGCTACATATAGTGTGATGGGGGCTGTGATTGCGGAGTGGCTTGGTGCAAAAAAGGGTATTGGTGTTTACATGACCCTAGCCCAATCCTCCTTCCGTACGGATCGCGTATTTGTGGCAATTTTTGCGATTGTTCTCTTGAGCTTACTATTGTTTAGTGGTATTCGTTTAATTGAAAAATTCATGGTGAAGGGAAGAGGCTATCATGCTCAGCATTCAAAACATCGCTAAATCCTTCGATGCGCTCAAAGTCCTTGATCAACTTTCTTTTGACGTCAAGGATGGAGAGTTTGTGGCCATCGTTGGTCCTTCAGGCAGTGGTAAAAGCACACTTTTTCAATTAATTGGTGGTGTTTCGCCAATTGATCAAGGAGCCATTTTATTAAATGGAGAGGATATCCAACAAAAAAAAGGAACGATTGGCTATATGCCACAGCAGCCATGTCTATTACCCTGGCGTACAATAGTAGAAAATGTCACGCTTGTAGAGGAATTACAACATAAACCAAATGTTGAACGTGCCAAGGAATGGTTAGAAAAGGTTGGTCTTGCCTCTTTTATCCATGCCTACCCGAAAGAACTGTCTGGAGGCATGCAGCAGCGTGTGTCCTTTATTCGAGCAATGGTCAGTGATAAGCCGATTTTATGCTTAGACGAACCATTTTCTGCGTTGGATGAATTTACTCGACTGGAAATGCAAGCATGGCTTTTATCTATCTGGGAGGAGTACCGCAAATCCATTCTATTTGTTACACATAGTATTGAAGAAGCTCTCTTTTTAGCAGATCGCATACTTGTTTTAACCAAACGTCCAGCTACCGTTAAAAAGGAAATCATCGTGCCGTTTGAGAGACCTCGGAAAGAGGAAATTCGACATTCTGCAGCATTCACAGCGTTAAAGCAACAATTATTTATGTATTTACAGGAGGAAAAGGGTGATATGTATGTTGATTGATGCGCATATTCATTTGGATCAGTACACCGATGAGGAAATTCCTTCCTTATTAGAAGAAGTGAAAGCTGTAATCGCGGTTAGTATGCAACTTTCCTCTTGTGAAAGAACGTTGCGTTTATCGAATAGCTATCAGCAAGTAAAGGCTGCTTTTGGCTTTCATCCTGAACAGCCTTTACTAAGTCCAAATGATGAGACAGCTTTATTTGATTGGATTCATTCGCATCAGGATGATATGGTTGCTATTGGTGAGGTGGGTCTACCTTATTATTTAAAACAAGAGCAAGCGATTGATGAACGTCCCTATGTGGCGCTATTAGAGCGTTTTGTTGTATTGGCGAAGGAACTGGACAAGCCAATTGTGTTACACGCAGTATATGAGGACGCCCATATTGTGTGTGATTTGCTGGAAAAACATCAGCTTCACGAAGCCCATTTTCATTGGTTTAAAGGGGATGAAGCTATTGTGAAGCGCATGATAGAGCGTGGTTATTTTATTTCCATTACGCCAGATTGCTTGTACGAAGAGGAAATTCAACAGCTAATTCATGCTTATCCCATTGAACTAATGATGGTAGAAACGGATGGTCCTTGGCCGTTTGAGGGACCGTTTACGAAGAAGCGTACATCTCCCTGGATGATGCACTCAACGATTGAGGTGATTGCCTCCATCAAAGGGCTATCAACACAGGAAGTGGCCAAAATTATTACGCAAAACACGAAAACATTTTATCGGCTTTAATAAGAAAAAGCAGTATAGGGTACGAGTTATTCGTCCTTATACTGCTTTTTATATTTCGTATAATCATGCTCCAATTTTTCGTTTTTTGTTTTCGTTAGACGTTCATGTGTACTAAAAGAGATAGATTGTCGTTTTTTTTCAACATCTTTACCAACTGTGCGTTTAATGTGCATCCGTTTCTTTTTAGCTTTAGATTGTGACATGAGCATCGCCTCCAATTCATTTTTAATTCTATAGTAGCGAATAGGGAAGAAAAAGTAAAACCTCGTAAGCAAGATACTTACGAGGCTGTCGAGTGTATTAGTGAGATACGTCCTGTACAGAAATACCTGTGTTTGCTTTAACGTCAACTTCACGATACTTCGCATCATCTGTTTCTTTAGAAAGTAATGTGCCGATGAAACCACCAAGGAAACCAAGTGGTACAGAGATTAAGGCTGGGTTCGTTAACATAATTAAAGGATCACCAACGAAAATTGCCTTACCTTCAACTGGATTCCAAACGTTTGGAGACATAGCAACTAATACTAACGCAGAGATTAAACCTGTTAACATCGCAGTAACAGCACCCGCTGTATTAAAGCGTTTCCAATAAATTGTGTAGATGATAACTGGAAGGTTAGCAGATCCTGCGATACAGAATGCTAAAGATACTAAGAATGCAACGTTTAATGTTTGTGCACCAAGTGCTAATAGGATAGAAATAACAGCGATTGTAATCGAACCGATACGAGCTGCAAGAACTTGCTCTTTTTCTGTAATTTTACCCTTTTTGATAATTTGTCCATAAATATCATGAGATAGGGCAGATGCACCAGAAAGTACAAGACCTGCTACTACCGCTAAAATTGTTGCGAATGCTACTGCACAAACGAATGAGAATAGAATGTCGCCACCAAGTGCTTCTGCAAGAAGTGGGGCAGCCATGTTACCAGCAGCGTTTGCTGCGATAATATCTTCTTTCCCAACGAATGCTGCTGCACCGAAGCCTAAGAAAATTGTTAGAACGTAGAAGATACCTACGATCCAAGTAGCCCAAATAACAGATGAACGAGCTGTTTTCGCGTCTTTTACTGTGAAGAAACGCATTAAGATATGTGGAAGACCCGCAGTACCTAATACTAACGCAATTAACATAGAGATTGTATCAAGTCCATTTGTATATTTAAGACCTGGGT
This sequence comes from Lysinibacillus sp. LK3, assembly GCF_001043675.1. Taxonomy (NCBI): domain Bacteria; kingdom Bacillati; phylum Bacillota; class Bacilli; order Caryophanales; family Bacillaceae; genus Lysinibacillus; species Lysinibacillus sp. LK3. Next base: position 43,036 of record NZ_LDUJ01000016.1, on the reverse strand, counting down.
TTAAATAAGCAGCTCCACTGTCAGTAACCGTTGTCATTTCTTTAAACATTGTAGAGATACTGAAGCCGAACTCTTTTAATACTAAGAACGAAATAATAACTGTACCCAACATTAAAAGACAAGCTTTAATGATTTGTACCCAAGATGTTGCTGTCATACCACCGAATAGTACGTAAGTTGTCATCATGAATCCTACGATTAATACGGCGATCCAATAGTCGATTCCTAAAAGTAATTGAATAAGTGCTCCTGCACCAACTAGTTGTGCAATCATGTAGAATAAAACAATTGTAATAGTGCTTAAAGCAGCTGTTCCACGGACTTTGGCGTTATCAAAACGCGCTGTAATCATGTCAGCTAATGTAAATTTCCCAAGGTTACGTAATGGCTCAGCAACGATATATAATACCACTAAGTAAGCTACTAAATAACCAATAGAGAAGAAGAATCCATCAAATCCAAATAATGCTACAGCACCAGCGATACCCAAGAAGGATGCTGCTGATAAGTAGTCACCAGCGATAGCTAGTCCATTTTGCCAACCTGTTAAGCCACCACCAGCAGTATAGAAATCACTTGCTGAAGATGTACGTTTAGATGCCCACCATGTAATAACTAATGTTAAACCAACAATGGCTACGAAGAAGAATATGGCTGTAAGACTCATTCCGTTACTCATCGGCGGCCACCTCCGTTCTCGTATTCAGCAATAATCGCTTTTGCTTCTCTATCGAAGCTGTTTGCCTTTGCTACATATAAATGACATAACCCCCATGTCATGATGAAAAGACCTGCTGCATAGATCCACACCCAAGTAATTTCCCCAAATGCCTTTTGGTGTAGAATTGTCGTGTACGATGTCAGAATTGGTAACAACATGTATGCCGATAAAAATATGGCAGTCATTGACCAAAGAAAAGAGTTCTTTCTTCGTACAAGAGACTTAAATGATTCTTGATTTGCAATTGAATCATAGTCAATCACGATACCTTTTTTTGCTTGATTGTTCGCCATTAACATTCCCCATTTTGTGTATATTTTTTCTACCTCAAGACTTGATTTTGCTAGTTTAGTGAATTCACATTTTCATTTTATGTAACAGTTCACAAAATTGCAATACATTTCAGAAAAATTATGTAAAAAAAATTTTTCAGAAAATACTCCTAAGAGAGAAAAAATGGCGCAAAGCCAAGAATATAAAGGGTTTTAGAAAATTCAGATAAATAAATGAAGTGAAGAGAAATCTAGATTCTTAACAAAAAATGAAGGGTAAATTTACAAAAAAATCTTGTTTTTTCAATTAAAAATAAACACTATTTACCTAGTGAAAATTGGATTTTTTCTGTTTTTTGGAAGTGAAATAATATTGTTCAATAAATAAATTGGTAGATATTGAATAACAAAAAAGGCGAAAAACTCGACCAAAAATCGAATTTTTTGCCTATTTTTTTGCATTTTTTGAATTGAGATTCATTATGCACGAGGTGTATAAATATTAATGTGAAATATCAGAGACAGACACGCCTGTATTTGCTTTCACACGAATTTCTTTATAAATACGTTCTGCTTCTTCCTGTGGCACTTTGTTAGATGAAAGAACAGTACCTAAGTATCCAGCAATAAAGCCTAATGGAATCGTAATAATCGCTGGAACAGCAAGTGGCACAAGTGGTTGTCCAACAAAGATAGCCGCACCTTCAACAGGGCTCCACACATTTGGTCCCATTGCTCCTAAAATTAAACATGATACTAGTCCCGTTACCATCGCAGTTACAGCACCTGTAGAATTAAATTTCTTCCAATAGATTGTATAAAGGATTACAGGTAGGTTTGCTGACGCACCGATACAAAAGGCGAATGATACTAGGAATGAAACGTTTAAGCTTTGTGCAAACAGAGCGAGAATTATAGACACGATCGCAATCGAGATAGAGCCTGTACGAGCTGCTACTACCTGTTGCTTCTCTGTTAAATTACCACCCTTAATGATTTCTCCATAAATATCATGAGAAATGGCAGAAGCCCCTGTTAGTACTAAACCAGAAACAACGGCTAAAATAGTCGCAAATGCCACTGCGCCGATAAATGCCATCAATACATCTCCACCTAAGTAGTGCGCAAGAAGCGGAGCAGCTGTATTACCAGCCTTACTTTCAGCAAGAATCTGATCTAAACCTACAAAGTTTAATGCACCGAACCCTAAGAAAATTGTTAATGAAAAGAAAATAGCTGTAATCCAAGTTGTCCAAGAAATAGAGGAACGTGCTGTTTTTGCATCCTTTACAGTAAAGAAACGCATTAAAATATGTGGTAAACCAGATGTTCCTAAAACTAAAGCCATCATCATCGAAACGGAGTCGATTGTGCTTGTATACTTAATTCCAGGTACAAGGAACTTTTCGCCATGATCTACTGCAATTGTGTCGAACATCTTCATAAGAGAGAAGTCAAATTTCATTAACACTAAAACCGCTAATAAACCTGTCCCGAATAATAATAGACTTGCTTTAATGATTTGCACCCAAGAAGTCGCTGTCATACCACCAAACAATACATAAGTTGTCATCATAACACCGACAATTAAAACGGCAATCCAATACTCAATACCGAATAATAGCTTAATCAATGCACCAGCACCAACTAGCTGTGCAATCATATAAAGAATTACGATAATAATGGTACCAGACGCTGCCACACCACGAATTCGCTTTTCATTAAAACGAGCCGTTAACATATCTGCTAACGTGTAGCGGCCTAAGTTTCGCATTGGCTCAGCAATGACATAAAGCAGCACTAAATTCGCTACTACATAGCCTACAGAGAAGAAGAAACCATCAAAGCCAGTTAAGGCAATTGCACCAGACACCCCAAGAAAGGCTGCCGCAGATAAATAGTCACCAGCAATCGCAAAGCCGTTTTGCCACCCCTTTAAACCACCACCAGCAGTGTAAAAATCAGCCGCAGAAGATGTACGCTTTGCTGCAATATAGGTAACAACAAGTGTTAAGCCAACAATAGCTAAAAAGAAACCTATGGATACGATGTTCATTTATTTTCCACCTTTCGCCTGGTACTCTGCAAGAACAGCAGCTGCAGCTTTATCGAATGAAGCAGCTTTTTTTACATATACTGTACAAAGCACAATGGTCATGATAAATAATCCTGCAGAATAAACCCATACACCCGTAATATTTCCGAAGAATTTTTGTTGTAGTACAGGCTGGAAAGCAAGAATCGGAAGCAGGATATAAAGAATTAAAAACACTGCTGTAATCGAGAAAAGAAAGGTATTTTTCTTTTTTACAAAGCTATTAAACGATTCCATTGCTTCAATTGCATGATAATCAATTGATTGGGCCTGTTTTTTGCTTGAAACATTCGCCATTATTATTCCCCCTAAAGTTATATATTTCTGTTTTAAACGACATATTTCTTTTTCGTTCGTCGTTATATTCATTTATTTTATGGGGGAGAATCCTATAATGCAATACTAAATTTTGAGTTTTTATAATTTTTAGTCACTTCTGTTTTGTGGAAATAACATAGAAATAATAAGGATTTATTAGAAAAATTCTGTTTAAAAGAGCGTGCAGTTTTCTGATGAAATAATATTGTTAAAATAGTTTGTTGTTGATAAAAATGAATGTAGGAGAAAATACAAACATAAAAGAGAATTTTCTGTATTTTATTATTCTGCTATTAAATTCCATGGGAGCTTGTTAAGTAGAAAAAAATTGTTATATAACAATTATCTGAGGTTTTGGGAAATAACGAAAATGATAAAAAAAAGCTATGAAAAAATTTTTAAAAAGGATGTGTCATTTGGAAGAATTAGTGAGGAGGAATTCCAGAATCAGTTAATGTTCACATGTTATACAAATAGCCATCTGGGTGTAAGTCCATTATCTTGTGTTTAGCTTCTATAATGAATAAAATAAGGTGATGAAATGAAGGGAAGTGGGCACCACTAATGACAAAGAAAAGTATATTGCTAGTTTTAGTTCTAGCATTTAGTAGCATTCTAGCTGCTTGCGGTAGTTACAAGTTTGAACCAACATTAAATCTCGAGGTTCAAGATTTCACAGTAACAAATCAAAAAAATGAACAAGTGACCCTAGATGATCTTAAAGGTAAGCCTTGGCTAGCCATGTTTATTTTTACAAACTGTACGACAATCTGTCCACCCATGACATTTAATATGACAGAAGTTCAACAAGCACTACAGGATGAAGGCCTTGAAGATTATCAAATTGTGGCATTTAGCGTCGATCCAGAAGTGGATAAGCCTGATGTTTTAACAAATTACTTAAATACGTATAATGTTGTAGATGAAAGCAAATGGCAGCTACTAACTGGCTATCAACAAAAATTCATTGAACAATTTGCACGTAAATCATTTAATTCATTAGTTAAAAACGATCCTAACTCAGACCAAGTCATACATATGTCGAGCTATTATTTAGTAAACGCAGACGGCACAGTTGTAAAAGACTATGATGGCGCGACAAACGTACCAGTTGAAACAATCGTTGGAGATATGAAGGCTCTTATTAAGGAGAGCAAATAACACAGAAGTCCATGTGACTTCTGTGTTTTTTTATGGAAAGAGGGGAAAGTAAGATGTACGCCTTTAAAAATCATTCGTCTCGATTTACTTTCCCAATATTGCAGCGAATACGGCAATATTATATCGTTATATGCAGCAACGGTTCATTAACTTAAACTATTCAACAGATTAGTAAGAGGAGGGATTTTAATGAATAAACATGACCAGCTTAACTTGATTAAGGACGACTTTATAAATTCTCAAAAGGTACTATTAGCAATTGGTGATGAAACCAGACAAGCTATTTTAATGGTATTAATGAGCACAGATTGTCAAACGGGATTGCGTGTAGGTGAAATCACAGAACAAACACATCTTTCTCGACCGGCTGTGTCACATCATCTTAAAATTTTGAGAGATGCTGGTGTTATTTTAATGCGCAAAGAAGGTACAAAAAACTTTTACTATATAGATATACGGACAAAACTAGGTTCGTTAAAAAATCTTGTTTTGGATATTGAGACGTTGTTAACGGAATTTTATTGACAATTAGTAGGTTATCTGGAGGAATGAACGATGAAAGCAATGGTGATAGATCAATATGGCAAAGCCCCAATGCACATGGCAGAAGTGCCTACACCTGAAATAAATGAATATGAGGTACTTGCTGAAATCCATGCAGCAAGTATTAATCCGATTGATTTTAAAATCCGTGATGGGAAAGTAAAGCTGTTAATCCACTATAAAATGCCACTGATCCTTGGAAATGATTTTTCAGGAGTCATCGTAAAGGTTGGCGAAAAAGTGACTCGCTTTAAAGTAGGAGATGAAATTTATGCACGTCCAAGGAAGAGTAAAATTGGTACTTTTGCGGAATATATCTCGATTCATGAAGATGACATAGCCCTAAAGCCTAAAAATTTGAGCTTTGAGGAAGCTGCATCAATCCCACTGGTTGGCTTAACGTCATACCAAGCTTTACATGACATCATGCAATTACAAAAAGGTCAAAAGATTTTAATTCATGCTGGCTCTGGTGGTGTAGGTACCTTTGCTATACAACTAGCAAAAGTAATGGGCGCCTCAGTGGCAACAACGGCTAGCGAAGCTGGTGCAAACTTAGTTACATCTTTGGGTGTAGATAAAGTGATTAATTATAAGAAAGAAAACTTTGAAGCTATACTGAAAAATTATGATGCAGTCTTTGATACGCTTGGAGGAAAGACCTTAGAAAAATCTTTCGAGATTATCAAGGATGGTGGAAAAATTGTCTCCGTATCAGGCACGCCGAATGCTCGTTTCGCCAAAGAATATGGTTCAGGATTTTTCAAAACATTATTATTTTCAGCAGCAAGTCATAAACTGACCTCACTTGAAAAGAAATATCATGCTCAATATTCCTTCTTATTTATGAAACCAAGTGGCGATCAATTACGCATAATCGCCGATTTAATTGAATCTGGTAAAATCAAACCAGTCATTGATAGAACTTTTTCATTTGAAGATGCTCAAAAGGCGATGGAATATGCGGAGTCAGGTAGAGCAAAGGGGAAGATTATCGTAAAAATGAAATAGTCTTTATGTTCCCTGAAATTCTTTAATTCAAACAGCCCTTTTCAGTTTTCATAGTTCTTGTTTTGCAGGATAGATGAGATTGGAAAAGGGCTGACTGTATATAGCAGAGTTAAAATTTCAGAAAAAACAAAAAATAATGTTGACTTATAATAAAAGTATTTTGTATTATGTATACATAAAACATAAAGAGTTTAAACCATTCATATAAATTCAAATTTTTAATTTCGTATGGTAAAGACTTAATAAAAAGGATGGATTATTATGGAAGGGGCAAAATTAAAGCCGATTGAGAAGGAAAAAACAACGCAAGACAAAGTGTATAAAGAAATTAAAAAAGCGATTTTATACGGTGGTATAACGAGTGATGAGATATTTACAGAGGTTCAATTAGCAGAGAAATTAAATACTTCAAGAACGCCAGTAAGAGCAGCTCTTCAAGACTTGATAAAGGAAGGTTTACTTGTCTCTATTCCCAGAAAAGGAATGACTGTAAAAAAACTGACGGAAGATGAGCAAAAAGAAGTGTTCTTATTAAGAAGTGCTATTGAAGTGGAGGCAGTAAAGAAGCTAATTGAAATCATAACATCTCCTGAGCAGCTAAAGTCACTCAAGCTAATTTTGAAGCAACAAGATGAAGCGCTCCAAAATGATGATGCTATCCGATTTATTGGGTTAGACCATGAATTTCATTTGTCGCTTACAAAGTTGGCTAAATTCACGATAATGGAACAAATTTTGACCAATTTGCACAATCTAACACAGCTAATGGGCTTAAGAGCAATTAGGCAGCCTGGAAGAATGAAAAGTGTTTTAGTTGAGCATCAACAAATTATTCAAGCTATTGAGGAAAAAAATCCTGATTTAGCTTCAAAAATGATTTTAAATCATTTAGAAAAAACAAAAGAAACATTAATGGTTATTGATAATAGCTAATAGTCATGAATGCTTTGAAGGGAGGTGTTAAGGAAGTTACTACTATCGTGTAGGGTGTACTTCAATGAAGATAAATTTTAAAACGTGAGAGGTTTACTTATTTGTTCGTTGTAAGCGCTTGCGTCTTCGTCCGTACTTAATTATTGTAATTTTTTGAATTATTTCAGAGATTTATGTATACACAATACAGTATACAGAATACTTGATTGGGTTCATTAATTTCTGAAAGATTGTCTCTTATAGCTTCTATTTAAACAACACATGGGGAGGAATTAAATATGGTGAGAACAAGTCAAGAGTACTTACAAGCATTGAAAGACGATCGTGTGATCTACATAAATGGGGAAAGAGTCAAAGATGTAGCAACACATCCTGCTTTTAAAGGTATTACAAATACAATTGCAGGTTTATATGATTTAGCGTTAGATGAATCAAACAATATGATTTATCAAACAGAAGATGGAACGCTAGCAAACAAAATTTATATGATTCCCAAGAGTCGTGAAGAACTGAAAGAACGAAGATTGGCCATTTCAAAATGGTCTGAGGCCACTTGTGGTTTTGTTGGAAGAAGCCCTGATCATGTTGCTAGTTTTTTAGCTTCATTTGCTAGTGCACCTGAAGTATTCGAACGTGGAGGAAAAGCCTATGGAGAAAATGTTTTAAATTTCTATAAGCATGTACGAGATAATGATTTATATGTAACGTACGTAATTATTCCTCCTCAAATTGATCGAAGTAAAGCAGCTCATGAACTAGAAGATAAATACCTTCCTGTAGGCGTTTATGAAGAGGTAGAGGACGGTATTATTGTGAGAGGTTCTCAAATGCTTGGTACAGCTTCAGCAGTATCCGACTACTTATTTGTAAGCTGTCTTACGCCACTCCGTCCTGGGGATGAAGACTATGCATTATCCTTTGTCTTACCGATTCACGCGAAAGGATTAAAATTCTATGCAAGACCTAGCTATGCGGAAAAATCACCGAGTACATTTGATTATCCGTTGTCTTCTCGTTTTGATGAAAGTGATTCGTTAGTGGTTTTTGATGATGTATTTATTCCATGGTCAGATATTTTTGTGTATAAAAACATTGATATTGTAAGAGCTCAGTTCCATGAAACACCAGCTCACGTATTAGGCAATAATCAAGCTCAAATAAGATTTAGTAATAAATTGAAATTCTTAATTGGTGCAGCACGTAAAGTAACAGCTATGAATGGCATTGATAAAATTCCTTCTGTTCAAGAAAAGCTAGGTGAGTTGGCATCCATTGCAGCTTCTGTTGAAGGTAACCTATTAGCATCCGAATATAACTGCACGATTGATAAAAATGGGGTCGCTCGACCAGATCCACGTTTCCTGTATGGTGTAGTTGGTCAACAGGATATTATTTATGCGTCTATGATTCGGATTTTAAGGGAGCTTTGTGGTGGAGGTGTTTTACAATTACCTTCTTCCTATAAAGAAATGATTAATCCTGAGACGAAAGATGATATCTATCAATATATTCGTTCCACAGGAGTTGGAGCTGAAGAGAGAATCAAATTATTTAAGTTAGTGTGGGATATCATTGGCTCAGAGTTTGGTGGTAGACATCAACAATATGAATTGTTCTATAATGGTGCACCATTCGTTACGAAAGGCTATTCATTTAGAAATTATGGATATGAAGAGCCAGTAAAAATGGTTGAAACATTTTTAGAAAGTTATTCCCTTCCTACGCAAGTGGAGGAACTGGTTTAGGAAAAATAGATAAAAGGATGTTGAAAAAATGAAAATTGCATCAATACAGTTAGAGATTAAAGATCAGGAATCGAAAAATGCTCGTATCGATCGTGTCGAAGCAATGATTGATCAATTAAAGGGACAAGATTTAATTGTACTACCCGAAACATGGGCGACAGGGTACTTTGCATTTGATCGTTATGTTGATGAATCAGAAGAAATAAACGGTGATTTTGTACAGCGATTTTCTTCAAAGGCAAAAGAAATCCAATCCTATCTATTTGCAGGCAGTTTCATAGAAAGAAACAATGGAAAGTACTATAACACAAGTGTTCTATTTTCTCCCGAGGGTACACTCATTGGAACCTATAGAAAAATACATTTATTCCGTTATGGTTCGCAAGAGGGGAAAATTTTAACAAGAGGTATCGAAACGACTGTAGTAGATACGGACTTTGGGAAGGTAGGATTATCAACTTGCTATGATTTACGTTTCCCTGAATTGTACCGCGCAGAAGTTGATTTAGGAGCAGAATTACTTCTTGTGACATCTGCTTGGCCACATGCTAGATTAGAACATTGGAAAATATTTAATACAGCACGCGCATTAGAAAACCAATGTTTCTTAATTTCAAGTAATTGTGTAGGTAATACACATGGCATCCAATTAGGTGGTCACAGTCAAGTGGTTGATCCTTGGGGAATAGTTATGGCAAGTGGAGGCGATGAGGAAACCATTGTAAAAACAGAAATTGATCCTTCCCAAATTGCTGCTATTCGTGATGCCTTCCCTAATTTAAAGCATCGAGTTTTAGATAGACAGGAGGAATTGATTTAATGATTATTATCGTTTCTGGAAAGCAAATGGAGGCTATACCTAAACGCTTACTTATTGCTGGCTATACAGGTAAAGATCAAGCATCTGTAAAAAAACATATTGATGAATTAAGAGAGATTGGTGTTCCAGCCCCACCTCAAGTGCCAATGATTTACGATGTTTCAACTAATCTTCTTACAACAAGTCCATCCATTTCAGTAGTTCAGGAAAGTAGTAGTGGAGAAGCAGAAGTCGTTATTATGAACGTGAAAGGGAAATGGTACGTAGGACTGGGTAGTGATCACACAGATCGGGAGCTTGAAAAATTGTCCATTCAAAAATCCAAACAGGTTTGCAGTAAGCCGATTTCCACTCAATTTTGGTTGCTAGATGACATAGAGAGTCGCTGGGATGACATTGAAATGCGAAGTTGGATGATTGTGAATGGTGAAAAAAAAGAATACCAAACTGGAACACTTGGAGAGTTTTTGCATCCAAAAGAGCTAATAAAAATTATTACAGAGCGTGGATATTACAGTGAGGATTTGATGGTTTTTTGTGGGACTCTACCAATCGTAACTGGAGAATTTATTTACGGTGATGTTTTTTCAGCAGAATTGTATGATGCTTTAACAGACCGAAAAATTCAACTAGATTATAAGGTTCATATTTTAACAGATGCGGAGGTAGTATGAAATGGGGAATTCAGAAATAGAAGAGGTTATTAAACCAGAACATGAATTTGTTGATTACAAAACATTTGAGGCTGTCCCATCAAAAACTGTAGAGGGTTCCTCACAAAGAATTATTGCACAGATTCCAGGTACTGAAGTAGCAACACGTATTCTAGAACTTGGGGTAGGGACAGATACATCTCCAGACGGTGTACAAATTCATGATTTCTGGGAAGAATTATACATTATCGAAGGATCGTTAATTGATTTACGTTTAAACGAGGAATTTACAGCAGGAATGGTTGCATGTCGTCCTCCTGGAATGGAGCATGGGCCATGGCAGTCCCCAAATGGCTGCACAATTTTTGAAGTTCGTTATTATGCTGATCAGGAAAAGCAAGAGCATGAGTTTGTTGACTTCAAGACGTTTGAGGCTGTCCCATCAAAAACTGTAGAAGGCTCCTCCCAACGAATTATTGCACAGATTCCAGGTACTGAAGTAGCAACACGTATTCTAGAACTAGGAGCAGGGACAGATACATCTCCAGACGGTGTGCAAATTCATGATTTCTGGGAAGAATTATACATTATCGAAGGATCGTTAATTGATTTACGTTTAAACGAGGAATTTACAGCAGGAATGGTTGCGTGTCGTCCTCCTGGAATGGAGCATGGACCATGGCAGTCCCCAAATGGCTGTAAAATTTTCGAAGTTCGCTATTACGCCAATAAATAAGCGATTCAATTTTAGAGAAGCTAATTTTTTAGATGGGGTCAAGAATCTCATCTAAAATTGCCTCTGATGCATATAAACTTCTACATTTTTATTGTTCATCAATGTATACACAGTACAGTATACATTAAAGATTAGCTAACTTGTAAGGAAGGTGAAGCGTAGTGGAAATTATCCATTTAACACATCCAATGAAGGAGCATTTTGACATACAAGAACCCCATGTAATGGCGTTAGGCTTTTTCGACGGTGTTCATATAGGCCATCAATTTTTACTGCAGCAAGCAAAGAAAATTGCTCATAAAAATAATTGTAAATTATCAGTCATGACTTTTGATCCTCACCCTAGTGAGATTATCAAAGGTGAAACAGATAGAAAATATTTAACCCCTTTGTCTTCTAAGCTTGAAGAAATGTCTCAAATCGGTGTTGATAAAGTTTTTGTCATGAAATTCACATCGCTTTTCGCTTCACTTCCTGCAAGTGAATTTATTAACCAATATATCATCAAGCTCCATGCTACACACATTGTTGTGGGCTTTGACTTTAACTTTGGCTATAAAGCGCAAGGCAATGTAAATTATTTGCGCAAGGCTAGTAGATACAATCCCTTTAAAGTGACAGTGATCTCCAAAAGGGTCACGAATGATAACAAAATAAGTTCAACATTTATTAGAGAGTTAATAAGTGAAGGGGATGTTCACCTAGTTCCATACTACTTGGGCAAACATTATGAAGTAAAAGGATTTATAAATTATCCGAAAGATTTGTATAGACAACCGCGATTGAATAGTATGGCTTTTCAAATTCAGGGTAAATATGTTTTGCCAAAACAAGGTTTATACAAAGTAGAGATTACTGATGGCTGTAAAACCATTCAAGGTTTTTTAAACCATAATAGCTCTCACGAAATCAGATTTGAACTGCTTAGTAATAAATTAGAAAGATTGAAAGAGGTACACCAAAAGGAAATAACGGTGAAATTTTTTAACAGAGTCGCTTATATGGATACAATCCCTATTTGGAATTAAAGTTTATCCACAAATCTGTATATAAAAAACAAATAGTTGGGGGAATGTGATGAATGGGAAAAGAAAAATCAACTGCAAGTTCCCGAAAAGTATTATTCGCTAGTTTAGTTGGCAGTACAATTGAATTTTACGATTTCTTTCTTTATGGTACCGTGGCAGCGCTTGTCTTCAATAAATTATTTTTCCCAAGCCATGATCCATATGTAAGTCTGTTACTCGCTTATGCTTCGTTTGGTGTAACGTTTTTCATTCGACCTCTTGGGGGGCTCATTTTTAGTCATATGGGCGATAAATTTGGAAGGAAAAACACCCTTGTTGTTTCACTTTTATTAATGGGGATTTCAACCGTATGTATAGGCTTGCTACCAACATATAGTTCAATCGGCATTTTCGCGCCTATTCTACTAGTATTCTTAAGACTCCTCCAAGGTATAGCTGTTGGTGGGGAATGGGGAGGAGCTGTTCTCCTAGCAGTTGAAAATGCACCGAAAGAAAAACGAGGATTCTTTGGAAGTTTTCCTGCAATGGGAATTCCTCTAGGTATGCTACTTGGCACAACGGCTATTTCAATCGTCAGTTTGCTTCCAGAGGAGCAATTTCTTTCATGGGGATGGAGACTTCCTTTTCTATTAAGTGCCGTTCTAGTGATTACGGGATTCTGGATACGCCGTGGCATCGAGGAGACATCGGCATTTAGTGAAGAAAAGCAAAAAGGCAATGTTGTAAAAGTACCCCTTTTTGAGACATTACGTTATCACTGGAAAGCTGTATTAATTTCCTTAGGGGCAAAATGTGTGGAAGTGGGACCATTCTATGTTTTCACAACATTCTTTATCTCCTATGCGACAGATAACATTGGTTTCTCAAGGACTACAGCACTGAACATTATTACTGCTGCAACTATTGTGACGACATTGTGTATTCCAGTCATGGGGAAATTATCTGACGTACTGGGACGTAAACGCCTATTCATGATGGGAGCGGCAGGAATTGCGTTATTCTCTTTCCCTTACTATTATTTATTATCAACAGCATCAACGTTTTGGGCTTATGCCGCTTCTATTATCGGTTTAGGCATTCTATGGTCAGCTATTGCCAGTATAATTGGCACCATGTTTACAGAAATGTTTAGTACGAATGTCGGCTATACAGGAATAACACTTGGTTATCAAGCAGGGTCGGCGTTGTTTGGAGGAACTGCTCCTATGATTGCGACAGTTTTACTTAGCACTTACAATAACTCCTGGATTCCACTCGCTATTTTCATTGTGATTCTGTCAGTGGCTTCCTTTATCTCTGTTACATTTTTACGCAAAGCGCCAGTAATAGAAGAGAGCTTAGTAGAGCAATCATTGCCTCAAAAGGAATTGGTTATTAAATAGCTTTTTATATCAGAATATTCAAGTAATAAAATTAGGAATTTTAAGGAGGAAATAACATGATGGATGATAGAACTTTTAGAAATGCAATGGGTAAATTTGCTACAGGGGTAACAGTAATTACGACTGTGATTGAAGGGGAAGCACACGGTATGACAGCAAACGCATTTATGTCCGTTTCGCTTGACCCGAAATTAGTCTTAATATCCATTGGCGAAAAAGCTAGAATGCTAGATAAAATTAATACTTCAGGTAAATTTGCTGTGAATATATTATCAGAGGAACAAAAAGAGCTATCCATGCATTTTGCAGGACAAATTAAAGAAGAACGTGAAGTTGAATTTGACTGGGTAAATGGACTACCGGTATTAAAAAATGCATTAGCAAATATTGTATGTAATGTTCATAGCAAACAAATTGCAGGAGACCATACACTCTTTATTGGAGAGGTAACCGATATTGAGATGAGCGATGGTTCACCACTTGCGTTCTTTGAAGGCAAATATAGCAAAGTTAGTCAGCCAATAAGCTTATAATTACCTATCTTCTAAAAAGTAGAACCATCGTTTGAGCATTCTTTGTTGAACGGTGGTTTTGTCTTTGTTTCAAGTTGGAAAATGGATTGCTTAATTGCTGTAGTTATGGACGTTTTTATTCAATCCAAAGGTTGATAAAATCACATCATACTACAAGTAGGAGTGATAACAATGGATAAGGTACGTTATAAAGTCAGAGAAGTGTTGGACAAGAACAAAATTGATGCATTTTTGCAGCAAGCTCGCATTGGGCATTTGGGTATGGTTGATGGTCATTTGCCATATGTTGTCCCCCTTAATTTTGTGTGGACAAATGGAGTGCTTTATTTCCATGGAGCCACTGGCGGGAGACGAAATCAAGTGATGGAAGAGAACCCAGAGGTTTGCTTTACGGTTTGCGATGAATATGGAACCATTACAAATCCAGTACCTGCAAAAACGGACACGGCTTATATGAGTGTCATGGTTTTTGGCAAGGCTCAGCCTATTTTGGATTTGAATGAAGCGACACACATGTTGCAAGAAATGATAAATAAATATGTACCTGGTTTCTATAATCGCCCCTTATCCCAGCAACACGTGGATAAATATCGATCAGCCGTTTTCGGAGGGCCTGTTCAAGTTTACCGTATTGACCCTCAACATATTACCGCGAAAGAAAACCCAATTGCCTTAGGGGAGATGTTCAATATTGAGAAAATCCCACATACATAGTATTGGTTTTAGAAATTGGTAAATCAGAAAGATGGATTAAAAAATATCCCATCCCTTAATCCTTATCTAATAGCAACATCAAAAACTCCATTTTGAAAAAAGATTGATCAAAATGGAGTTACTCTCTATAGATAAGTATGAGATTTTTATAAAAAAGTTTGAACATTTTTTAGCTATGTTGTTCCAAAATTGCGCCAGATTGTTGAATATCCTTATTCATCCCAAAAAGCCGCTAACATCTTACAGTACAGCGTTTTCTAAAATAGTAAAAGAGCTTGTATTACAATTAATTTCTGCTAATGCACCAAGAGGTAAAATGAATTTCGGTTCAGTATGTCCAAAGTTCATATTGTATAGAATTGGTGTATCATCCAAGTTAAATTCTCCCATCACTTTTAAAATCTCTTCTTTATATTCTTCGAAATACTTTTCATCTTGTGGTTTACCAAATATAATTCCGTTTGCTTTTTGTAAAATACCTTGTACACCGTAGTTTCTCAACCAATATCTAAGTAGGTTAGGCTCCGGTTGATCTTCAGATGTTTCAAAGAAAAGGATGCAATTTTCCCAGTATTTTTCTTCAGGCCATAGCACGGTACCTTTAGCAAACTCTAATACTTCAATGCACCCTCCTATTAAATGTCCCTGTACTATACCTTTACCTTGCAGCAATTCGTATCCTTTATTAGGTTGCATTGTGCGTTTTTGATTTTTATTTGATTCTATCCATTCTAAATGCTCACTTGTCCATTCTACAGAAGGAACAATTTCACCTATTACTTCATTAGAAAATAGCGTTTTCTGAATAGATTGAACGGTATATGAGTGCATTTCAACGTTTTCTGCAAAATCGGTTAAAATTGCTGGTCCATAAAATGAAGATATACCCGCCTTCAAACAAAATAAATGAGCAATCGTTACATCTGAATAACCCATTAAAATTTTAGGATTTTTAGTTATAACCTCAAAATCAATGTAAGGGAGTAAACGAACACTATCATCTCCACCAATATTTGCAATAATAGCTTTAATCTTGGGGTCCTTAAAAGCCATCATTAAGTCCTCTGCACGTGCTTTTGGATTTTTGTCTAGATAATCTGCACCTTTCAAGCTATTTGGCATTGCTATAACTTTCAGTCCAAAAACCTCTTCAAGTCTTTTTACGCCCTGTTCATAACGCCATTTTAATTCTGGATCTCCAGCACCTCCCCAAGAAGGACTTATAGTGGCGATATAATCTCCTTGCTGGAGTTTATTTGGCTTTAATAACATATAAATTCACCTCAAATTAGATTTAATTTCATTAAAAATAACATATTAATGGAAATTTTTAAACAGTCTATCATTTATGTTAAATAAGCTACTAAATTCTTTTTGGTAACATTGAACAAAATGATTTTATTTCACAATCTGGCCCGTTTGTTGAACAAAAAAATCCTACATAGCAACACAGGACTTTTAATCAAACTTTAAAATGAATGATCAATCTTTGTTTTAAACGTTCAATTCTTTTTTAAAACTACAATATAGTGATAGGTTTTTTTATTGTACCTAATTTTATGGACTGCTAAAATTCGCAGTTTTGGATGTTTTTTATCAATCCGTATTACGTTATGCTAAGACCGTTCATTTATTAGCAAGGAGGGGAAGTGCTACTGTTTAGTTCAGGTCGATTGACATTTATCAGATAGCGGCAAGTAAAGTGTTACTGGGAATCAAGCAAATAGAAATTTTTTCTGGAAGGTCACGTTACATAAAGAGGGCTAATGACAATAGGAAAACGACATTCCATATAGGAAGGGAACAGTTCTTAAAGGACGCGAATACGTGCTGAATTCCTAGTATGAAGAAGTGATTAAAATAATTTGTAGAAAGGAAGGAAAGTGTATGAACTCAACATCCGTTTCACTGAATGTGCGTGATTTCCTGTCGCCCACCATCGCTGCTTTTATATCTGTCTTAGTTAACTATGGGGGCACTTTTATCTTGGTGTTTCAGGCTGCCAAGGTTGCTGGTCTAAGCCCAGAAATGACTGCATCATGGATATGGTCGATTTCTATTGGTGTGGGGGTAACGGGTATATGGCTAAGTTACCGATACCGTGAACCCATTATTACAGCTTGGTCAACACCAGGCGTGGCGTTTCTTGTTTCGGCTTTAGCGGTTACCCCATATGCTGAAGCCATTGGTGCTTATATTATTTCTGCAATAGCCTTTGTTTTGTTAGGTTTATCAGGCATGTTCGAACGTTTTGTCCAACTTATTCCTCCAGGTATTGCGTCAGGTCTACTGGCAGGTATTTTATTACAATTTGGTATTTCAGCCTTTGGTGGTGCGAAAGTGGAACCTTTACTTGTCATCGTCCTGTTTACTACGTATATCGTACTAAGAAGGTTTACATCTCGCTATGCAATTGTCGGTATTCTAGTCATTGGCTTGATTTATTTAATAAGTATGGGGCAGGTAGATTTCAGCCATATCGAGTTAGCCTTCGCATCTCCTGTATTTGTTACGCCAACGTTTTCTCTACATGCATTATTGGGTGTCGCTTTGCCGCTTTTTATTATTACCTTAACAGGACAGTACATGCCAGGCATGTTAGTGTTGCGAAATGATGGATTTAAAACGAGTGCCAATCCGATTTTGATTGTAACAGGATTGGGATCACTCCTGACAGCACCCTTTGGATCGCATGCTTTTAACATAGCAGCAATTACAGCAGCCATCTGTACGGGGAAGGACGCTCATGAGGATTCAAGAAAACGTTATATTGCAGGTATTGTTTGTGGCATTTTTTATATAACTGTCGGAATTTTTGGGGTAACATTGGCTGCATTGTTTTTAATTCTCCCAGCTACGTTCATTGCAACATTAGCGGGATTAGCGTTGCTAGGCACAATTGGTAGTAGCCTTGCCAATGCTTTAACAAATCCTATTGGACGCGAAACAGCTCTCATTACTTTTTTGGCAACAGCCGCAAATGTTACTTTACTTGGAGTTGGCGGGGCATTTTGGGGGCTTGTAGCTGGTTTGGGCGCCCATTTATTAATGAATGTTCCATTGCTCAGAAAACAGCAAAGCATAAATGAGGGACAACAAATTAGACAAAGATAATATCACTACGAAAGGTGGTTTTTAACATCGATACGACAAAATCAATAGAAGCCTTCGAAATAGCAAAAAAACTTATGCCTGGTGGGGTAAATAGCCCAGTGAGAGCATTTCAATCAGTTGGGATGGAGCCAATTTTTATGAGTCACGGGAAAGGCTCAAACATATATGATATTGATGGCAATCGCTATATAGATTATGTTCTATCTTGGGGGCCATTAATTCATGGACATGCAGATAAGGAAGTTTCAGATGCACTTCTTGAAGCCATCAAGAGGGGGACAAGTTTTGGATTGCCAACTTTACAAGAAAATAAGCTAGCAACATTAATAGCTACTCGCATACCTTCCATAGAGAAGATTCGAATGGTTAATTCGGGTACAGAAGCGACAATGAGCGCCATTAGACTAGCTAGAGGCTTTACTGGCAAAGACATGATTGTGAAATTTGATGGAAACTATCATGGGCACAGTGATCATCTATTAGTAAAGGCAGGCTCAGGAATTGCTACCTTCAGCCTTCCTGATAGTCTGGGTGTACCAAAAGAGATCACTAAGCATACAATCTCCATACCTTATAATAATATCGAAGTCCTGAAAAAGATCTTTGATAAATATGGCTCACAAATAGCAGCAGTCATCGTAGAACCGTTTGCAGGCAATATGGCGGGAATACCAGCTAACCCTGAATTTCTTCAAGCAATACGTTCTTTCACTACAAAGTATGGTGGACTATTTATACTCGATGAGGTCATGACTGGTTTTCGTATAGATTACCACTCTGCTCAAGGGCTTTATAACATAAAACCAGACTTAACATGTTTAGGAAAGATCATTGGTGGAGGGATGCCTGTTGGAGCATATGGTGGAAAAAAAGAAATCATGAATCACATTGCACCTGAAGGTAGTATTTATCAGGCTGGAACCTTATCGGGTAATCCAATCGCTATGGTAGCAGGGTATACCACAATCAATAAATTAAATCATAACAGTTATACGTATATCGAAGCGTTAGCAGAGCGGCTTATTCAAGGCTTATCAAAAGTAGCTCATAACAATCATATTCCACTTAAAACAACGAAAGCTGGGACAATGATTGGCTACGCATTCATCGATCATCCCTTACAAAATTTTGATGATGCTCAAAAAATAGATGCTGAGATGTTTCGCCGTTTTTATAAAGAAATGCTTAAACAGGGTATACTTCTACCTCCTTCTCAATATGAAAGCATATTTATCTCGACTGCTCATTCCATACATGATATTGATAGAACGATTCATGCTGCAGATGTAGCCTTTAAAAGGATGTCGTGTAATTAGATGATGCAAAGTGGACTACAAACATCCTATATCTATAAAATGATCGATTTGATAGTATAATAATTATTGACTGTACAAAACTATTAATTTTCGCATATTTTAAAAATCTCTATTCTAACTGGAAGTGAATTGAATGTTACAAGTTAACCGAGACGATAAAAATCCTATATGGCAACAGTTACTTGACCAAGCTATTCATCATATTACAACAGGCAAATGGCCACCAGGGGAGTTACTTCCTCCATCCCGAGAACTCGCCTTATTAGTAGGTGTTTCACGCTCAACCATACAAATTGTTTATGAGGAATTATTTAGTCGAGGGTATACTGTGACAAATTGGCGTGGAGGAACAAGAGTAAGTGAATGGGGGTTTAAAACCAACTTGGCAGAAGAGGTGATTCCTCAAGGACCATCTACGCCAACATTACCTTTATTAAACGTGGCAGTTGATGAATTAAACAGTTGGTTTAGAGGCAAAGAAAATGGAAACGTCGCAATCGATTTTTGTCCCCATGAGCCGTATTTGGACGAGCATTTCCGAAAAACTTGGCGACAATCGTTTTTACAGGCTTCAGCAGAAACAGATCTGACCAATTGGGGCTATGGCGATGCCTACGGTTTCACACCGCTCCGTGAACAGATTCAACGTTACCTGACATTTGAAAGAGGTGTACATGTAGAGATTGACCAAATCATCTTAACCTCTGGCGCACAGCATAGCATCGATCTGATTGCCCAAGCCCTTCTTAAGGAAGGAGAAACGGTTTCTGTGGAAGATCCAGGCTTTCCTGCAGCCTGGATGACCATGAAATATCGGCGTATGAATGTTGTTGCTGTACCCGTGGATGAGTATGGCGTACAAGTAGAGCAGATTGATCCACAAACCAAGCTTATTTTTGTTACACCTTCTCACCAATGTGCGGTTGGTGTCATAATGTCTGAGCCACGCAAACAACAATTGCTGCAAAAATCCGCGAAAAATCAATTCTGGATTGTAGAAGATGATTATGATGGTGAGTTCAGGTATCGAGGTGGCCCGCTTCCTACCTTGTTTAGCCAACAACCTCACAACACATTATATATGATGAGTTTTTCTAAAATGGTTGCTCCTGGCATACGAATATCGGCTGTTATCGGCCCAAAAGATGCCATTCGCCAGCTTGCGCAAGTACAACAATTAACCTATCGGCATCTTCCCATTATGGAGCAATTAACGCTTGCTCATTTTATTGAGCACGGTCATTTTATGCGTCATATGAGAAGAGCCAGAAATGTCTATCGACGTAGACATGAAGCGATGACAAAGGCAATCATGGCGACAGGACTAGCCGAGCGTTTCAAGCTAAGTGGCATTGAAACGGGTTTGCATATGCTTCTTGAGGCGGAAGAATCGTTTGATGAAGAAGCAATGACGAACCTCGCACTCGAAAATGGGATACGTGTTTATCCACTGAGCAAGTATTGCTTAGAAAATACTCGAAAAGGATGGGTACTAGGCTTTGCTAAAATTGATGAGCAAGCCATTGAGGAAGGCATTTTTCGTCTTGCAAAGATTCTCTTGCAAGAAACATAATCATTAGCTGGGCAATAAGGGAATTGGGGGTTGCGATACTATGCCATACATTCATGAGTTTGGAATCATTGCTTGTATAGAAAAAGACAAGGAATATGCTGCTTATGAACCTGAAAAATACAATTGCATCGGTGTAGATGGTGACCTCTTTGATGAACTGCTTTCTAAGGATTTTGGCAAAAAAATACATCACCTCGAAACTTTTGCACACAACACAAATAGGCCATTTAAAAGTCTCGTCTATTGGGGGATAACCTTGATACCACCGAGCTCTCATAAACAATTTTTAAATATGGTGAGTGAAGCCAATGTCGAGTACCAATCTGCAGAACTTGAAGAATTAATCAAAAAAATAGCTGAAGCAATAAAACAAGATAAATGGATGATTCATTATGGTGTTTAATGTTTACCAATACATACAGGTAAGGGGAAGAGGCGATTGTTCAATTAGAGCAATCGCTTCTTATTATTAATGGGGAGATGAATGACAGTTCCCTGAAAAGTTTCAAAAATTTTGAACGAAATGCAACAATGTTGAGTCTAATGAGAGAAGGAGGCGAAAAAGGATGAAATTTGAATTAGAGCAGCGTGCTATACGTGGAGATCAAGAAGCGATACTTTCACTGATTGAAATGGATGAGGATATTTTATATCGCATGGCCTTTACATATATGAAAAATGAGCAAGATGCTATGGACGTGATGCAGGAGCTTGTTTACAAGGCACTCAAAAAAATGCATACCGTTCAACAGCACGAATATGCCAGAACATGGCTTGTGCGCGTCTTAATCAATTGCTGTAAAGACCATTTACGAAAACGTCCGCCAACTGTTCAAATTGAGGAACACCATTTATCTGAATGGGTCATTTATTCAGATATGGAGAGATTATTGGAACATTTATCTTTGTCAGAGCAGCAAATCGTCTATATGAAGTATTTCCAGCAATTAAAAAATAAAGAAATTGCTGAGCTCAATCAAATCCCTGAGGGTACTGTGAAATCGAAGCTTCATCACATTTTAAAGAAGCTTAGAAGCTTTGCTAGAGAGAAGGAGGACTGGCTATGAGTAAACCATTAATTGACGTTCCAAAGGAGAAACTGCAACAAGTTCGCATGGACATGTTTCGAAAGGTTCAACGAGAAAAAAGAAGAAAGAAGCGCATTGTTTCGGTTGCATGCATCTCCATGCTTTGCCTAAGCCTTCTCTTTTCAATTCGCGTCTCGCCAACGATTGCTAGCCAAGTTGCCAAAATACCCGGCTTTCAAGCAATTGTCACAGCGATTGCAATAGATAAAGGAATAAAAGATATTGTAGATCATGAATACTATGAAGAAATCAATGTGACGCAATCTAGAAAAGGTCTAGCACTTACATTGCAGGGCGTGATTGCCGACAATTTAGGATTTGTCCTGTTCTATGACGCTGATGCCTCATTTGATATTTCAAAATTAAACTTAGAGAAAGTTCAATTGTTTCAAGGAGCTGAGGAGATTGAATGCGGCTGTACGTTTACCATGAATGCTAGCAATCAAACATACATCTCTTCATCCGTGAAATATAGTTTTTTAAAGCCTATCGCCTATACTTCCAAGGATTTTAAAGCAGTTTTTCACTTTCAGGATGAAGAGAAAGGTAACATTGTAATATCTTTACCGTTTTCACTGAAAAACGAGATCGCAAAGGAGAAAATTTTTACTGCAAATCGTACGATCGATGTCAATGGGCAGAAATTTACGATTACACAAATTCGCCGTTCGCCATTAAAGGTGGCACTCGATATTGAGGTAGCCAAAGATAATACAATGCAACTATTAGCGCTAGATGATGTTGCCATCATGACAGAAAGCGGTGAACGTAGAGAAAGTATTAGAAATGACATTTCAACAGACGGGAATATTCGCGATGGCAAATTTACGCTCTATTTGCAAAGTAATTATTTCGATGATCCAGCGTCATTGACGGTTATGATTGGCGCCGTTCAAGCTGTGCCAAAGGGTGAGGATTTTATCGAAGTTGATTTTGGCACAAAAGAGATAATCACGAAGCCTACTTATTTTAAGGGGGACATTTCAATAGTGCAGCAAAGTGTAGCAGTTAAGATGAAAAAAAATAATGAAGGCAAATTATTAATGCTCTCTGACGCCATAAAAGAAGATGGCACGCCATTAGAATTCAAAAGTTTGACTATTTCAAGGGACGAGCAGTATGTAGTGGAGACATCACAATTTGAAGAATATAATGGAAAAGCTAAGCTATATTTAAACTATTACCCTAATCCGATTGGTGAAAATATTGAAGTAAACATTCCATTGCAATAAAATGCAGCAGCTGTTCAAAAAGACGAACCTTTTTGAATAGCTGTTTTGCTATTTTGACTGCAAGGGTTGGGGGCTTCTTTTCTGAACAACTTGATAGATGATAGATTAAAGAGGCACTTGATTTAGTTATAACAGAGGTAACGATATGTTTAGATTCGAAGCGGTTATCTTTTCTAGAATTAGTTACATAGCTAGCTCTTTTTTCTTTTTGAACTTACAATGGTTGTAGAGCCATGATGGTATAATTTAAGTAAACTTACTTTAAACGGAGGTGGAAAATGGACTCTTTAGAATTAAACAAATCAAAATATACGGTCTCTAATATCAAAGACATTTTGCAGAATAAGCTTATTCTTGCAAAACCGTTAACTAAAGATGACATCAATAAAATAAACCTAGTCAATCCCCCTGTATACGATAAAGAGAAGTATCTTATTCAGGAACAGTGGTTATACAGCATGAATATCGGGGAATGGGAAGATGTGGAGATAATTATCCAAGGAAATAATGAAAATCCTGAGGTGGGGGTCATCGAATTAGCGGAAAGAATTTTCGATGAACTCCATTTACATATAAGCCGCACATTGGCATATTTACATAAGTTTTTTCCTAATCAAGAAATAAACAGTTATTATTTATCCACAATAAGCTTTGGAAATATGGCTAACTTTGATAGTTATATCTTTTCAGGCTTTAGTTTAGCTTTTATTTATGAGGGTCACTTTGAGTTTCAGTATAAAGTGAAATTTAAAGAAAATGGTTGGCCTATTGGTTTTGAGGGTGGACCACTTTAATTCAAGGGGGAAGAAATAGTTATCCCATGACAAAATCGTTTTGAAAAGAGGGAGTTGAATGGAAGGTTTTTTCTTCATACTGATAGGCTTTTTAATTGTTGTTGCAAATGTGATTGGGTTTGTATTCTACAAAAAAAAGAAAAATCTATATAATGCTGCTTTTATCATTTTACTACTGGCAGGTGTATTTGGTGGACTAGGAAGTGTATTAGCACTAATTATTATTCGTGATCCCTTTGCATTATTCTATGGATTGAACATTGCCTATTATTTACTCATTAATAGTTTGATTGTATTTATTCTGGCGATTTTAGTTACGATCATTAAAAAATATACTAGTAGTAGAACCATATAATTAACTATCGTGGTGCGTGAGCATTAGTTGTTTATGAACGAATTACTATTAAAAACGTTAGGGGGGACGCTATGCATAACTTGTCAGGAAAGGTTATTCTTATCACAGGTGCAAGCTCTGGGATTGGATTTGCCACGGCTGAGCTAGTGGCAAAATACGGGGCTAAAGTAATTATCAATTATCATACAAATGTGGAAGGTGCCAACGAAGCTGTCCAACGAATTCAAGAACAAGGTGGAGACGCCATTGCTATTCAAGCTAATATTGTGAATAAAGAAGAAGTGAACGCAATGATTGAGCAGGCTATTTCTACATTCGGCACGATTGATGTTTTAGTGAATAACGCTGGAGGCGGCATCCGTCAAAGTACTTTTATGGAGATGAGTGAAGAGCTATGGGAAGAAACATTCAAGCTAAATGTCAATAGTGTGCTCTTATGCTCTCAAGCTGTATTGAGACATATGATTCCGAAGAAATGCGGAAAAATTATTAATGTCTCTTCTGCAGCTGCACGTATTGGCGGGGCGGGGGAAAGTATTCATTATGCATCTGCTAAGGGAGCTATCAATACAATGACGATTGGTATGTCCAGAGAATTAATTGAATATGGAATTATCGTGAACGGGGTAGCTCCTGGAATGGTCGAAACACCCTTTCACGAAAAATTTGCTCCTGGTGACAATCGGTTAGAACGGATGGCTTCCTCTGTACCAATTAAACGAGCTGCAGCGCCTAAAGAGATAGCAGAAGTAATTGCCTTCCTTTCTTCTGATGCCTCAAATTACATCCTCGGAGAAATTATACATGTGAGTGGCGGTAGATAAATAAAAAATAGGCAAATTATTATTGCTTTCGTCTATAATACTAACAGTCGTAAATTTCGGATTCTAAACAAGCTCCACCTTAGATGTCCTTAAATTTTGGGGCAAAAAAGGTAGGACTTGTTTCGCTTATTTTATTAAATCCGACACTACTTGAACAATTAAGAACAAAAAAACAATTGGTAAAATAATTTGAATCCATTTTGTTTGGATATACGGAATGATCTTTAAACCTAAGAAAGAGCCAGCGACAGAGCCAAGTGAAACAGGGATAGCAATTCCCCAATTAACAATGCCAGTAAAGTAATAAAAGAGAAAAGCACCTGTACAGCTTGATAACGAGAGCATTCTTGTTAACTCGACTGCTTTTAAATAATGGTATTGTTTTTTCAAGAAATAGGTTATATTCATTAGAGCTGAGCCTGGTCCAAAACCACCGTCATATATGGAAATTGCAAATGGAATAAGCTTGTTCAAGGGTTGTTCCTCTGTTTCTTTTACATCTTTGACAATCCATTTATTACTGCAAAGGACAATCAGAAATGCAAAAATTAAGCTTATACAAGCGACGACATTCATGATTTGTTCTGATAAGAGGATTGCGAATAATGCCCCAAATACACCACCTATACTAGCAACAAACATGAAAGAAAAATACTTTTTTACAGATAAATGTCCTTTTATGACAAATGAAACAACATTTGATAGGGCTGATAAGCCTGTCGCAAATTTATTAACGGCAACGGTTGTGTGAATTGGAATGCCGACGAGTAACAATGAAGGCATCAAAATAAAGCCTGCTGCACCAAAAAGAACGCCTATTATGGCTGCGAGTAAACCAATTGTAAATAAAATAACTCCTTTTACTGTTAACCATTCATGTAGTAAAATTTCCATTTAATCACCTCAATACTTAAATTACTGGTAAACTATACATAAAACAAATATATGATTATTGCTTATTCATAAATATTATTTATGGATAGAAAGGTTGGAATGGAATGAATTTACATGCATTGAGGATCTTTACGAATGTAGCCAAGCTTGGGGGAATTACTGCAGCGGCGAATAGTATGCTACTAAGTCAACCTGCTGTTACCATACAAATTCGAAAATTAGAGAATGAAATAGGGGCAAAATTGATTGAAGGTAAAGGGCGTGGAATTCAATTAACGCCAGAGGGGAAGTTTTTATACGAGCAAGGCATGCGTTTATTTTACTTAGAAGCACAAATCGATGAGAAGCTTGGGAAGTTTTTAGCAAAGGAAGACAAAATACATATTGCGTCCTCTTACATCCCTATTAATTATATACTTCCGCCTATCATAGCTAAATACAAGCTTGCGCATCCTCAAATTGAATTTTTTGTATCGTTAGGCAATGTTCAATCTGTGGAGGAGCAAGTTCTGAATTATGAAGTAGATTTTGGCTTTGTCGTTCAAAGTAAAATTGGTCATGAAGATTTACAATTTGAAAAGGTATTGGATATCCCGTTTTGGTTTATAGTCCATCCTTCACATCCTCTAGCAAATCAAACTGTCTCCATCTATGAATTATCGAACGAGGACTTTATTTATCGGGAACGTGGTAGCTCGACACTCGATTTATTGGAGTCCATTTTTTACACATTTAATGCGCCATTACCTAAATTAGGGCTTCAAATGCAGGGCTTACACGAATCCATAAAAGTAGTGGAAGCGGGGTACGGCATGACTTTAGCTCCGTCCTATAGTGTGGCTGAAAGTATAATAAACGGGAAACTTGCTCAAGTGTATGTTGAGCAGGCAGCTATTCAGCAAAGTTTATTTATATGTACACGCAAATCGGATATTGTTGAGCAACCATTTATTCAGTATTTGAACATCCATATACATACAAACTAAAGTAACCTAATTGATGAGCTTAATGGAGAAAAGGCATTAAACATGCTGATTTATTGTAAAAATACAAAGAACTGGGGCAGTGAAACGTTGCTTTAATAGATACAAAAAAAGGAACATCAAATTTGGATGTTCCCTTTTTGTATTCCGTAAATAAATCTATGAGGTAGTGATTAATAAAAAAAGTGAGAAATTTTGATCATTCGTTTAGAGAGGCAAGTTCAATAGCGAATTAATATAAGTGAATACATAGAATCAAAAGCTAAAAAAATTCCGAAACGAACTATATATAAAATAAGTAATTAAAATATTCGTATTCTAACCTACAAAACGCGCTTTCTCGATGACTAGAGACAGCCCATTTCGAATTAAAAACGAATATTTAATTATTATGAAGATGTTATAACATTCGGAGATAAAAAAAATTAAAACAGAAAGCATTTCAATAAATGAACTGTTCATACATATAAAGAAATAGTTTCCATTATTGATAAATAAATGTATAATACGAAATGTCAATGGGATAGGTAATAAATAGAAGGAGGCTTATGTATACTTGCATTCACTTTATACACCAAGCTTAACTGGTAAGAAAGTAAGAAGGACAAAAAGCTTTATCATACATAATTTAGTCATTGTTGCCTTTATTGGAGGTCTACTTGCCATTACGATCGTTGGGTTCATAAATGCCAACGCTCTCAAACTAGAGAAGCATTACATCAGACTACTGATAGTAATCAATGTAATTCTCCATTCGGCTATTATAATCTTTTATGTTTGCCTTCCTTTTTCTGCAGAAATGGATTTGCTAATCAATCGATTGCTTGCTGGAGTAAGTTATTTTATCTTTTTCATTATTTTGAAAAGGCCTTATAAAGAACATTTAGTATTTGTGGAGGAAACACAATCCTTGTACTGGATAGGGATTATCTATTGTTTATTTTCCATCTTTATGGATGGTTTTCTTAGAAATGGTGTCCTAGCTAAATAGGGAAGGAATTTATGTGCATGAACAGTGAAAAAGAAAATCCACCTATGGCTCTTATTGAACATTATTTTGCGATTGGAAAATACACAAATGTTATTCCCTTAGTGAAGCAGAGAATGGCTGAAGATATGGAAAATAAGGAGTTATGGTATAAGCTAGCTGTTAGTCATTATGCCATAGGTCAATATGAAGAAGCTTTAGATCCATTTCATAAAGCAGTTCAGTTTGGATATGATAAGGGCGAAATTTACTATTTTTTAGGCGGCATCTATATGGCAAAGGAACAGTGGCGAAAAGCAGAAGAAGCTTTTTTGGAGGCATTACATAATAATCCAAATGATGCGAATGTTTATTCAGCTTATGCTATTTTGATGAAAATGACAGGTCATAGAAAAAAAGGCAGTTTATTATTAGAAAAAGCTCTAGTGCTAGATCCTAACAGCACAGTCGTTTTACACCGCTATTCACTTATCGAAATCGCCGCAAAAAAGGAAAAGTACAATAATGCACTAGTATTTTATATGAATTCAGCGGATAGTGAGTTCGCAAAATTAATTCATCTAGGCTGGAGTGCTGCCTTTAATAATCGATATAAGGAAGCTAAAGAATATTATCGCCAAGCCTTTGTAATAAAACCTGAGGATAAAGGAATTTTATCAACTTTAGTGGCATTGGAAATTAAAACGCACCCACTCTTGCTTCCCAATCGTATAGTAGAGCGATTAGGCGGAATTGGCTTGGTTTTAATGATGTGGATTATACTAAGTATCCTTCTTGACACGTTTGTCAACGAGTACTTTCTCAATCACCTTCTTCGCTTTTCTATTTTTTTAACACTTTATTATTTTATATCTATTCCAATTGTAAAATGCTTAAGAAAATGGAAATGTCTTAAATAGGGGAGTGGAAATTTAAAAAGGAGGAAAATTAGGGATAATGGAAAATATTTATCAACCGAGTTTAATACACGAAAATGAGGATCGTACACGAAGTTATAGTGTGAGCCATTTATTTTTCTTCGCTTTTGTGGGAGGAATTATTGCCATTGTAGCATTAGGTATGCAAAATGCTAAGTGGCTAAAACTTGAAAAAAAATATATCCGTATATTAACAATTTTTAGTGGTTTATTAATTATAGGAAAACTGGTGATTGTGTATGTTATTGGTCAAGGAATCCTAGCGGTTGATGAAAACCACATAAAGATATTGGGAAGAATTATTGCAGTGGTAGGGTATTTTATTTTTTACGCTTTTTTAAATAAGCCCTATAAAGATCATCTAGCTGTTGGTGGACAAACTGAGTCCTTATTATGGAAGCCTGGCATTCTAGCATGTATTATTTCTTGGTTATTCGATTTTCTCGCCATGGGATTCATATTAGCACTTTAAAAGGAGCTTTATAACAGAATGATTAAATATAAAGATACTGAATTGATAGGAAATTACGAAGAAACGTCATTTGAATTAATAGAATATTATGTTAAAATAAGTAAATTTGAAAAAACCATTGAACTTGTCCACGAGAAGTTGGCTGATCATATTGAAAACAGTCGATTATGGTTTATATTAGGTTATAGTCATTTGGCTTTGAGAGAATATGAGCAATCTGAACAGGAATTGAATGAAGCCCTGCGTTTAGGTTATAGTGAAGAATTAGTTTACTATACACTTGGACATGTTTATTTGGAAACAGGGCGTTGGAAGAGGGCTGAGGAAGCTTTTCTCGAATCATTACGATCTAATCCAAACAATGAAGAAGTCCTAGCTGATTATGCACTTCTAATGAAAATAATGGGTCATCGAATAAAAGCAAGACTATTAATTAATAAAGCTCGAGAACTGGCTCCTGAAAATGGTTATGTAGTACGTAGACATTTTATTTTAGAGGGGGTCAATAGCCCTGAAAAACAGCGAGTCCTCGCATTAGAGCAATATATGAATTCAAATGATAGTGAATTATATAAATTATTAAATCTGGGAGCACATGCAATTTTTCATAATAAAGAAAAGGAAGCACAAGAATACTTTAGACAGGCTTTTTTGCTTAACCCTGAGGATAAAAAAATATTTTCTTTGTTAGAGGATTTCGAATTGGAAGGACATCCACTTTTAATACCTAATCGCCTCGTTGAACGTGTAGGAGGCCCTGCAGTTGTCTGGCTGATTGGAATTGTCATTTACATTTCATTACTAGTTTTGAAATTTAATAGTGCAGCAACTCTATTTATTCAATGCTTCTTTGTATTCGGACTATATACATGGGTTTCACTTCCTCTTGTACGGGGATTAAAAAAAATAAGGAGAAACAAAAATGGATAAAATAAAATGGTTACAACAAATGGTAGATCAAAATCCCAATGATTCACAAGGGTATTTGTGGCTCGGCAAAGAACTAGCTGATCATCATCGTTGGCTTGAAGCGGTTCAGACTTTTTCTACTGGTCTTTCACATTGTACTGATGAGGCATTGCAGAAAGACATCATTGATGCATTAACAAAGGCTAGTTTACAAATTCAACAGGGTGCTAGCCTTCCTAATGATAATGAGGACCAAGTGGCATCAGCTATTGTAGATGATTATGTTGCCACAATAGCTGAAGAGGAGCAAGATCATTTAGAGGGCTGTTCTGACATTCAATTAGACAATAGGAAAGTAAAAAATCTTGAGCCGAAGTTTAAGGTGATTGAGGGCGACGCCTCAAAAAAAGCCATGAAAAAAGTCAACGAAACGGTGACCTTCGCGGATGTTGCTGGTCTTGATGATTTAAAGAAAACGATCAACTTACGTATTATTAGTCCATTTTATAACAAGGGATTGTTTGCAAAGTTCCGTAAAAAAATTGGTGGTGGCGTTCTTCTTTATGGACCACCTGGCTGTGGGAAAACTTATATCGCTAAAGCGACAGCGGGAGAATGTAAGGCAAATTTTTATCCCGTGCATATTACAGATATCTTAGACCCTTATATAGGAGTAAGTGAACAGAATTTAAAAGCCATATTCGATAAGGCTCGTTTCCAAAAGCCTAGCATTATGTTTTTTGATGAAGTAGATACTATTGGCATGAGTCGTTCACAAACGACCTCACATGTTCGTGGCATAATCGATACATTTCTAACCGAGATGGAAGGTGTGGATACAAACAATGATGAGGTTCTGGTGATGGCCGCCACTAATACTCCTTGGGATGTTGATAGCGCTCTAAAAAGACCTGGTAGATTTGATCGGCTCATCTTTGTAGCGCCACCTGATGAAAAAGCAAGGGCAGAAATTTTTAATTTGAAGTTAAAGGGAAGATTTGTTGAAAAGATTGATACAACTGTACTAGCAGCCAAGACACAATTTTTCTCGGGTGCAGACATTGCAAACGTAGTGGAATTAGCAACTGAAAATGTGCTGGAAGAAATATTACTTTCAGGGAATGAAAGACCCATCAATACTAATGATTTAGTAATGGCACTACAAGAACTTCAGCCTTCTACGTTAGATTGGTTGCGTACAGCAAAAAATTATGTCAAATACGCAAATCAATCAGGG
Source organism: Lysinibacillus sp. LK3 (assembly GCF_001043675.1). Classification (NCBI taxonomy): domain Bacteria; kingdom Bacillati; phylum Bacillota; class Bacilli; order Caryophanales; family Bacillaceae; genus Lysinibacillus; species Lysinibacillus sp. LK3. The sequence continues at coordinate 11,675 of NZ_LDUJ01000016.1, read as the reverse complement.
TTGTATAATGATGTAGAAAAATATCTTCGAGCTCATGCACGGTACATATAAGTAAAATAGCATGTTTTAATAGTATGCCTTTGCAAAACTTTAACTGTAAAATTACACTAAAATAAAGTCGATCAGTAAGACATGCAATTCACTAAAAAATTTAAAATAAACTTTTATGGGGGAGCTATGACCAAATTACAAGTTAAATAGCTGAGGGGAAAGTGGATATAGCTACAAGAATTCTGTGTCCATTGCGATTGTTCATCATCATTGTGCTTTTGTAGAAGCATAAAACATACCTACGTAAGAGCATGTTTTGGTTCATTTTTTCAAAACATGCTCACATCAAGGTGATGATATTTAGTAAAGAACACGCCATAAATAGAAGGTAGCGTAGGATTCCCAGTTTTTCCATGGTATCGAGAGCGCTAAAATTTCCTCTTTCGTAGGCTTTTGGTTCATATTACGTAATGTTTTTATTGAATTAATCAGACCTACATCATCGATTGGAAAAGCCGTCTGAAACCTTAGGCAGCGCATTAGCACGTAATTGGCTGTCCAAGGTCCGATTCCTCGTATTTTGATTAAGCTTTTTTCTGCCTCTTTAAAATTCATTTTCATTAATTGTTCCTTCGATAATTCTCCGCATGCCATTAATCTTGCAATGCCAATGATATATTCACTTTTTTTAACCGTCATTTTAATAGCTGCTAGGTCAGTAGGTTCTAACTGTGCAATTCGTTCGTATGGAGGGAATACCCAATACTTTTTACCATTCCATTCGATAGAACCGCCAAAGCTTTCTACAAATTGTCTCTTTAAAGAGTAGGCAAAGGCAAGGTTGATTTGTTGCCCTAAAACGCCCCAGCATAACGCTTCAAATAAATCGGGAATGCCGATAACTCGTAATCCATAGAATTTTTGGGCAGGTATTTGAAGTAATGGATCTGTATTTGCCATTTCATAAAATGGCGTTAAATCGTTATCAAGATCAAACCATTCAATTATATATGTTGCAATTTTTTCCCGCTCCCTCTTTTCAATAGGCCTAGAGCCATTTAGGAATTGAACAACCATTTGTTGATTATCGATTACGCTTATCTGTACTAAAGACTGCATTTCTCCAATGGCTATCACTTTTGTGATGATATTGTTCTCTATTTCATACAGGCATTCATTTTCTTCTCTTGTTAAATAGCCTAGATTTGCATTCATATCAAAATTTGCTGGTAAGGTAATGATCATCACATCGTCAACGTCATGCCATATCACTTTTTCATTCTCCTTTTCAACATACGCAGTTTGTTAGTTTACTTTATCATAAAAGTAGCTTTACTCATTTTGTTATCTTGCTATTCCATTCTAAACGCCTTATTTTTTTCTATTGATGAGGTTATAGTGTTAGTTATTAAGAAGGCTAAGGAGGGAATAAAAATGGTCCAAGATATTCAAACACGTGTTGGCAGCTTGGAGTGGGCTTCCATTCAACATGAACTAGATAAGCAAGGATTTGCAAAGCTTCCAGTAATTTTAACAAAAGAGGAATGTGAATTCTTAATAGGGTTGTCTAGTACGGAAGAGCCATATAGAACGACCATTAATATGACGAGGTATCGCTTTGGGGAGGGGGAATACAAATATTTTTCCTATCCATTGCCTGAAATCATCCAAAGTTTAAGAGAGTCCTTTTATCAAGAATTGGCCAAAACAGCTAATCGATGGTTAGGTTATTTAAAGAAAACAGCGCAGTTTCCAGCTCAGCTTCAAGATTTTTTGAACACTTGTGAAGAATTTGAACAAACTAGACCGACACCGTTACTCTTAAAGTATGAAACAGGTGGCTTTAATTGTTTGCATCAAGATTTATATGGCGATGTGTTTTTCCCGTTTCAAGTAGTATTTGTATTAAATCAACGCGAACAAGACTTTTTTGGTGGAGAATCACTCCTAGTGGAACAAATTCCACGTGCTCAGAGTAGGGGACATGTCATTACGTTAGATCAAGGCAGTGCGCTCATCTTTCCTACAAACCATAGACCTGTTCTAGGGAAAAGGGGATATTATAAACATACGGTTCGTCATGGAGTAAGTACGATTACTGCTGGAGAACGATACGGTCTTGGCATCATTTTTCACGATTCTAAATAAAAAAACTTCAATATCTTGCTATTCCATATCTAGAATTGTACATTGTGAATTTTTAGGGAGTATATTGTAAGGAGAGGTGAGATAAATGCTGGATCCTATGAATGATGAAAATGATATTGATATTTTGAATAATGTAGAAATGATGACAGATGAAAAATGGCAAGCCATTATCACGAATGATACAGCGTACAACAATCAATTTTTCTATGCTGTCAAGTCAACAGGGATATTCTGTAAACCATCCTGCAAGTCTCGCGTTCCGAAAAAAGAGAATGTATGTATTTTTGCATCCGCAGAACAAGCACTCCGTGCAAATTTTCGCCCTTGTAAACGTTGCAAGCCTACTAATGAAAATTTGCCTGATAGCGAGTGGGTTGATATTATCACAGCATACATTGATCAAAATTTCACTGAAAAATTAACGCTCGAATCATTAGCAATGATTTGTCATGGGAGCCCCTATCATATGCATCGAACATTTAAAAAGATTAAAGGCTTGACGCCCATTGAGTATATACAACAAGTTCGCGTACATGCGGCTAAAAAGTATTTGATTGAGACGAATAAAGCAATAGGCGATATTGCCATATGTGTGGGTATGGCGAATGCGCCCTATTTTATTACTTTATTTAAAAAGAAAACAGGTCTGACCCCAGCGCAATTTCGTCAAATGAGAAAAATGGAGGAAATGAATGATGGAAATAAAAAATAAACCAACCCTTTTTTGGTCTTTACTCAAGTTTGAGGAGTGGCATTTTTATATTGCTGCTACCTCCAAGGGCCTTGTGTTTGTAGGTTCACAGAACAAACCAATTGAGGAAATGTTTGAATGGGCGAAGAAACGCTTTCCAGGAAGTCCTTTTGTTGAAGATGAGGAAAAGCTTGAACCCTATGTCAATGAAATCATTCAGTATCTAGCAGGAAAGAGGAAAACCTTTACTATTCCATTTGAGTACGTAGGTACGCCATTTCAGCTAGCAGTCTGGCAAGCACTTTGTGAAATTCCTTATGGGCAGACGAAATCCTATTCAGACATTGCCTATGCTATTAATAAACCAGCAGCTGTTCGTGCTGTTGGGGCGGCTATTGGGGCTAATCCAGTGTTACTTACTGTACCGTGTCATCGTGTAACAGGAAAGAATGGCTCTTTAACAGGCTATCGGGGCGGATTAGCAATGAAGAAATTGCTCTTGGAACTTGAAAAGCGAGGTTCATCTAGCAATGCGTAATACTTGCTTTACATGGAATGGAGGTTTCGTATGAAAGGCGAATTATTCTATAAGCATCCAAAAACCATTTTGAATAAAGGAACTGGCTTTCTTTCTGGCTATACGCATTCGCTCAATCCTTATACAGGCTGTTCATTTGGATGTTCTTATTGCTATGTACGTCAAATGCCTGTATCTCTTTTTCGAGAAGGGGAATGGGGTAGTTGGGTCGATGTTAAAAACGGTGCGGCGAAAGTATTAAAAAAGGAGCTTCATCGTGCCAAAGCCAAAGGGCCTGTAACCATTTTTATGTCCTCAAGTACAGACCCGTATCAGCCAATAGAGCATAAGGAAAAAGTGACGCGATCTTTACTAGAGGTTATGCTAGAGGATCCCCCTGATTTCTTATTTGTCCAGACGAGAAGTCCACTTGTCAGTCGAGATATTGATTTGCTGCGACAATTTAAAGAAAAAGTGCGGGTAAGTATGACAATTGAGACAGATTCGGAAACGATACGTAAACATTTTACGCCAATGGCACCTCCAATCCAAGCGCGTTTTAAGACATTGGAAAAATTAGCAGCTGCGGACATACCGACCCAAGTTGCTATCGCTCCCATTTTACCAAGTGGAGAATATTTTCCTTTGAAATTGAAGCAACTCGTCGATCGGATATGTATAGATGACTACTTCATGGGAGATGGCAGTGGTGGAAAACGCACAAGAAAACTTGAGATTGAGAAAAAATATGACCAACTTGGTTTAGAAGAATGGTATGGACCAGATGTAATAAAAAAAGTATACAACCGATTTATTGAAATCTTTCCAGAAAATCATGTTTATATAAGTCAGGCTGGGTTTGAGCCGTAAAATGCTGTAATAGATGGATTATAAAAATAGCCCCAATACCCATCTTTACTGAAGTGAGTATTAGGGTTTCTTCACATGATAGTATGATTAACGTTTGTTTTCATTTTGAATTTGACTGAAATCTACTTCTTCAGCAAACTCTTCTCTGTTTTTACGCTCATTGTTAGCATTTTGATTTTGATTCTGCTGTTTTTTGTTGTCTTGCGTTTTATTATTTTTATGTTTATTATTTCCCATTTTCATCTCACCTCCACCATTAGTGTGAGTGGAAGATGTTTTTTTATCCGTAGAACTTACATTTAATTCTTCAAGTAATGTGCTTTACTTTATTAAGGAGTATAGTATGAATGAAAATTATCCAAATTTAATTCTACGGTTCAAACTAGGGTAGGAAGTAATTGATAATGATAGCAGGTGGTTTATAAAAGGGCTATCACGCTGTTTGAATTACGACATTGACAAGACGAGAAAATAATTATTGCAGTCGATTAAAAATTGAAGCATACAGGAATGTCTTATATTTTTCCAGAAGATGTGAGGAAATACAAACTACATAGGTTTAGGCTTGAATGTAAAATATTTGATTTAAAGTATATTGCATTGTTAAAGGTCGTATGCAATCAGGATTTAGGAATCCAACCAAGTATTTCATAAGATCTATTTTTTACATTATGCTTAAGGAGGCATCGTAGTGAACCAACACAAAATAATTATTACGCAATATACCCCCCAATACGCTGAACAAACAGTTGCTATGTGGCGAGATAGTAAGGAACAGGCGATTGGTCAAAAAGAAATTCATACCTTTGAAAGTCATGTATATTTCTTAAATCATCTATTAGCTGAGCAGTTTCACATCGATTTAGCGTTAATGGATGAAAAAGTAGTTGGCATGATTGCCTATAACGAAGAAGAAATAAGCCAACTATATATTCATATTGACTATCAAGGGATGGGCATAGGTCATACATTACTAGATAAAGTAAAAGCACAATCAAATGGGCGATTAACTTTATACACATTTGAGGTTAATGAAAATGCCCAACGATTTTATGAAAAACATGGATTTAAAATCATAGGGAGAGGACATGAAAATGAAGAGAATTTAGCTGATATTCAATATGAATGGATAGCCAAATAAAAAATTTCACTAACGAGCTACTAAAAAGCGTTGTACATTTTGTATATACGCTTTTTTGTTTTTGATAAGATCTAAAAATGATGAAGAGGCAAACAATTTCCTTAACAGCTAAGATCACTCGAATGAGTAGTAGTCGAGCTTAGTTGCTTTAATGCTCTTAAGAAGTTAATCAGTATCATCTGGTATAATAGAAAATAGATTTTTTTAGAACGGAGTAAATGATATGAATGGAGCGCAAAAAGCATTTTTTGAAGAAAAGGAGCGTTCACTTGGCGTTTATCTAAATGATGTGCAAAAGCAGGCCGTATTGCAAACGAATGGACCGCTGCTACTATTGGCATCTCCTGGTTCAGGAAAAACGACGACGATTATTATGCGTATTGGCTATATGATCGAGGCGCTTGGTGTCAAGCCTGCTCGCATAAAGGCTGTTACGTTTAGTAAGGCATCAGCAAATGATATGAAGGCACGTTTTGCAAAGTTTTTTCCGCATTTGCCACCAGTTGATTTCTCGACGATTCATAGTTTAGCATTTCAAGTTGTGCGGCAGACACTTGAACGTCAGGGCATTTCGTACGGGATTATCGAAGAAGCGGACGGGCCTGCTGTAATGTCAAAAAAACGAGTGCTTCGTGAGATTTTTGAACAATTAAATGGCGCCAAAATTACGGAAGATCAGTTAGACGAGCTACTGACGTACATAACGTTCATCAAAAATAAAATGCTGCCCGAACAGGAATGGGCAATTGCAGAAGTAAAGGTGCCAAGAAAAGTCGAGATTTTACAGCATTATGAGGAATATAAGCGCACAGCTAGTGACCGATTGCTCATTGATTTTGACGATATGCTGTTAATGGCGAATGATATTTTTATGAAAAATCGAGAGGTGTTGGCGCAATATCAGCGTCGATACGATTTTTATTTAACGGATGAAAGTCAGGATACATCGCCTGTTCAACATGCGATTATCGAGAAGCTTGTCGCTGTCCATCAAAATTTATGCGTCGTTGCCGATGAGGATCAGGCCATTTATAGCTGGCGCGGTGCAGAGCCAGATTATTTGTTGAATTTCCAAAAGATTTATCCAGAGGCACGTGTTTTACTAATGACACAAAATTATCGTTCATCTGCCTCGATTGTAGAGCCAGCCAATCTTTTCATTCAGCGAAATAAAAAACGATATAACAAACAAATGTTTACGCAAAATCCTGCAGCAGAGCCAATCTCGTTTAAAATCCTAGAGAATTACAGCTTACAGGCCAAATATGTAGTGAATCAGTTAAAAAGCTTGTCTAAGCGTGGCTCAACGGCTGTTTTATATCGAAATAATACGTCAGCCATTCCTCTTATGGACGCATTAGACAGAGCAGGCTTGCCTTTCTATATGAAAGATTCCACCATTCGCTTTTTTACGCATTGGGTTGTGGAGGATATAATGAACTTCATGCGTCTAGCATACAATACAAAAAATATCTCGATATTTGAAAAAGTTTACAGAAAAATGAATGCTTATATTACACCAACGCAATTAAAGGCACTGCAGAAAGTACCGGAGGATGGCTGTGTATTTACACTATTGCTAGAGCATGTGGAATTAAAGGATTATCAGCCTGAATATATTAAGCGAATTCGCAAAACGTATGATAGCATTCAATTTGATCAAACAACACCAACAGCCATGCTAGAGCATATCCGTTATGACTTTGGTTATGAGCGTGCCTTAAAGAAAATGAGCGAGGACCTCGGTTTTAATTATGAAAATTTACTAGATATTGTGGATGTACTTGGACTAATTGCTCGCCATACGTCGACGATGACTGAATTTGCTGGTCGTTTGAAGTACCTTGAAAATTTAGCACGTACATCTCATCTGAAAAATGAAATGAATGCCATTACATTAACAACCTTACACAGTTCAAAAGGCTTGGAATTTGATCGTGTGTATTTGATTGACTTAATTGATGGGATTTTACCTACTGAGACGGAAGAAGCAATAGAGGAAGAAACAAGGCTCTTTTATGTCGGTATCACACGTGCAATTCGCCATTTGGAATTAATTTCGTACAGCAAGCGCTTTAAAGCAAGTGTGGTGCCATCAATATTTATGAAGGCGTTAAAGCAAATCGTTTCACCTCAGGAATTACCAAAGAAAGCGTCGAAAAGTCCGAGGAAAGCATTGAAGCAATACCGTAATGATCGGACAATTACAACGGAGTCAGCGTTAATCGTTGGCTCAAAGGTGAAGCATGTGATGTTTGGAGAGGGGGAAATTTTGGAGGTCACAAGTACCACGATCAAATTGTCATTTGATGCAGGGATAAAGCAGTTTATGACGGATACATGTTTACAGCAAGGCTATTTAGAAGCGGTGGAAGATTAATGCAGCGTATTCGAGATTTTTTCGAATACGCTTTTTATAGTATGCAAAATAATAGCTAAACTTCTTATTTTCTCTTTCTATAGGATAAATATTCTATAAATCTCTTTGCTGCAAGTGACAGCGATTGTTCCTCTCTCATCGCAATTCCAATAGTTCGAAAAGCAGGGATCTCAAGCTCTTTCGCGATAATTTGGTAAGGAATGCGTTCTAAAATCAGTTCAGGTAATATACTGATTCCCAACCCGTTTTCCACCATTGACATAATGGCATAGTCGTCCCATGTTGTAAAAGAAATATGCGGCGAGATATTGTGTTTTTCAAAAATTTCAGAGATTTCAGCTTTTGCGCCTTTTTCTAAAAGCATGAATGGACTGGTCAATAGTTCACTTATAGGAAATTTATCGCAATCAGCAAGAGGATGATCCTGATGAATGACTACCAACAAACGGTCTTGTTCTACAAAGATTGTTTCCATTTTAGCTTTTGTTGGTAGTCGCAAAAATCCAAAGTCGACCCTACCTTCGATAATCCAGCTTTCGATTTCGGTGTAATCTCCTAAGAGTAACTCGAAATCAATCCCTGGATAATCCTGCTTAAAGAATTTGATCATATAAGGTAGCCAATGTGTTGCTACACTAGAAAATGTACCAATTCGGATGATTCCTGATTGGATATCATGTAAGTCTTCGATCTGCATCATTAACATTTCATGCTCATTACATATACGCTGTAATTGGGGCAGTAACTTTAAGCCATCGGATGTTAAACTGATTCCGGCACGACCTCGTTCAAAAAGGGAAATTCCCCATTCTGATTCTAAATCGTTGATCATACGGCTGATACCAGACTGTGTATAGTTTAATGCATCGGCAGCACTTGTAAAGCTCCCATATTCTACTGCTTTGACAAAGGCCATATATTTTTGGATATTCATTGTGCTATCCCCCTTACATGCTACTTTGTTATGTATAGCATGACAAACATTCAATTTTGTAATACATATAAGTATGCTATGCTATTCCCATTACAAAAGCAAGTTGAAAGGGAGTGGAAGGAAAGGACGGAAAAAACACCTAATAGTTCCTATTAAATTGCGGTAGGTTAGGGGAGTAGACCATGAAATCTAAATTTCAATTTATCGTATCAATGATTATTTTTGGCACAATCGGTTTAGTTGTACGTTACATTGATTTAGCGGCGAGTGAAAGAGCTTTACTAAGTAGTTTACTAGGATGCTTATTTTTATTCTTCATCTTCTCCATAATGAAGAAAAAAATATCCTGGAATTTAGTGAAATCGAATGCTTTATTTTTGTTTCTCTCAGGCGTTGCATTGGGAGGAAACTGGATTTTTCTCTATCAATCCTACGACCACACATCACTTGCCAATGCCACACTAGGATATTACTTTGCACCAGTATTTGTAATGATTCTTTCACCTGTTGTACTTAGGGAACAATTATCCATAAAGAAAATAATATGCATTTTCATAGCAATTATCGGTATGATAATGATTGTAGGAGAAGGGGTGAGTGCAACGGAATCAGATGATTTCCTTGGACTTACCTTTGGATTGATGGCAGCTGCGTTTTATGCGGCATTGTTACTTTTAAACAAATTTATTAAAGAGATGGACAAGCTAGAGCTGACCATTATTCAACTTGGAACAACTGCATTATTACTGCTGCCGTATGTTTTTTTGACAGAAGGCTTTGGGATTTTTGGATTATCAAGCGCATCTATTCCTTTTATTTTAATTTTAGGTATCGTTAATACAGGGATTGGATTTTGGTTGTTTTTCTCGGGAATGGAAAAATTGAAAGGGCAGAGTATTGCGATGCTAAGTTATGTCGATCCTTTTGTAGCAATATTGATTTCTGCAATGATATTGCAAGAGCAAATGACCCTAGTGCAAATTATCGGAGGGGTATTTTTATTAGGTTCTACATTTGTTAGCGAAATTCGATCTTTTAACTTTTCAAAACAACTCATGAAAAAACAAATAGAGTAACAATTTATCACGGGAGACTTAAATCGATAATACATGGTATTTAACATTTATAGGATTGTTCAATTACTAAGACAACAATCAGCCAATTCAAGTTGGCTAATTGTTGTTTTTTAAACTCTTGATAAGATGCTTGAGCTTCTTGATGAGTTTCTCCAAAACGTTAACTGCCCTTAGCTAAGAGAGTTTAAGAACTTCAATATATCTATACATACCCTTTAACATAACAGATTCATCTCTTATAATTCTGAGCCTTTGATCATTTTGTTTAAACAACTCCTCAAAACTTCTACCAATATCTGTTCCTAACATACTTATAAATGGCCTTACCAATTTTTTTGTTAGCGTTAGTTTTTGATTTTTAGGAGCAAATTTATCAAAGATAAGAATTCTACCATCCTTCTTTAAAACTCTTATCATCTCTTCAAAGCATTTATTTTCATTAGGAACCACAGAAAGTATTAAACTAGCTACAATATAGTCAAATGATTCATCTGCAAAAGACATTTTTTGAGCATCCATTTCTAAAAAATTGATAGAAGAGTGCTCGAATTTATGTTGAGCTTTCGCTAGCATATCAGGAGAATAATCAATGGCAGTTATATCATAATCAACATAGTTGATTAATTCTAAATCAGCCCCAGTACCAATTCCTACATAGAGGATTTTTTGTTTACGCTGAAAAGGCACTTCTTGAAAAATCCTCTTTCTAGTCTTTAAAAAAGTACCTGTATTAAAAAATTTATCGTAAAAGGAAGAGCCAATTTTATAGATAATTTTGTTCCACGTATTATTCAATGCTACATCCAGCCTTTCTACAGAGCGTATGAACTTCTAAAATCCTGTGTCCCCTCCGAAAATAGGAGTGACCCACGCAATAATCTTTGTCATCATGTCAAAATATAATAAAATCCCATTAAAATCAATAATCATAAATGGCTTCTTTTTGGAAGAAACGTAATTTGAGACAGCTTAAGAAAGGAAATTGAAAAAACCAGTACATTAATAAGTATGTATAACAAGCCTTTATAAGGGTTTTTTTAGCCCTAAAGCCATTATTACAAGTGTCCAGCCAGTTGTGAAACCTGTCCCAAATTTAATCTAATATTCCTTTTCAGACAGTAAAAAATCTAACTTGAGGATGCCTACGTTTATTAGCTGAAGAGAGACCCATATTTTTAAAAATTTTTGACAGACATATTAGGTAGTGCTAGTATGTTTGACACACATATTAGTGATATCGAATATGATCATATCAAAACATATTAGCTAAGTCTAATGTGAATTGGAGGTGATTTTGTGACAGAAAAAAATATTGACTTAAAAATTAAACTAATTCATGGATTTTCAAACAAGGTAAGACTTCAAATTTTAGAGTGTATCAAAGAGAAAGAGAAGACAGTATCTCAAATCGTCGAGGAATTAAAGGGAAATCAGTCTAATATCTCTCAACACTTAGCCTGTTTAAAAGGGTGTGGCATTATTGTTGGTCGTAATGAAGGAAAATATTGCTACTATAGTTTGAGAAATGAGCGTATTCGCGAACTTCTTGAAATGTTTGATACGGTTTTAGAAGATGTTCATTCTGATGTCGCGTGCTGTGCAAACCATGTAGATTAAAGATATATATAAATAAAAGCAGATTCCATAATATATAGGGAAGGATGCAGGAGATTTAAAATTATGAGGAAATGGGTGTTCCGTAACTATATGAATGAGCTAGTACAGAAAAAATCAAAGATAGAGGAACATCTTTACTAATACGGTTAGTTGTCGTAAAGGTTTGATTAAAGTTAGTCCAAAGTAGAAAACTACCTGATCTGAATAGAAATTATAAAAGGGTTACTGAGATAATGTAACCCTTATTGAGGGAGGTCGTGACGGTCAACCAACGCCACCACCGTATAAGTGCGTGCGATACACTCAATAT
>NZ_LDUJ01000015.1:0-168424 GCF_001043675.1 Lysinibacillus sp. LK3 | reverse complement strand
GGAATAACAGGGGCGACAGGAGCCCAAGGCGTAACAGGAAGCACAGGAGCGACTGGCGCTAGAGGGACTACAGGTGTTACTGGAACAACAGGTCCAAGTGGTTCAGGTTTGATGGAAGTTTTCCTCTCTACAGATCAATCAGTTGGTAATAATGATTTTCTGGGTACTGGTAATTCTTCAGCTTCATTCGTGAGAAGTTCAATTGTTATTCCTGAAAATGCTACAATTAGAAGCTTAACATTGAATATTCGCGACCATGCTCTCATCGCAGGTCAAACCGCTTCAGCACAAATATTTATCAGCACAAATTGCGGATTTACTAGCGTTGCTACAGGTATCATTGCGAGCGTATCAGGTCCAAATTCATCTACAACACCCAATTGTTGTGCAAAAGTGATTGCAAATTACCCAGTTAATAGTTGTACACTTCTTTCTGTACAAGTAAGTACAACGGGAGGAGCATTTTCAAACGGTGTTTCAGCAACGATACTTTTTAATACAGTTTAATTACGCGTTTTAACTTTTGAGTTTTGGAGGGGAAGTTAATAAGGAAAAATATGCAATTTATTATTCTGGTTGATTGTTGCTAATAGGACATCCTTTACATCAATGTTATAAGTTGATAGTTGGTCTTTTAACCAACTCTCGGTTAGCGTTGTTTTATTCAATTCATGGTAATCAATTTTTCCCTCTTTAATAAGAACCGTGGGAAGAAAAAAAGGATTAGACTGTACACTTATATCTGCTCGTGTTGGTGTTTGGTAGGGTGTATGCAAAAAACTAGAGATCGATCCGTCTGGTTCCCACAAAGCGAGTGCTACATTTTGAACTTCTTCAATTTTTTCTTTTCTTAACTCTGATAAAAGTAAATCAACAGATATTCTAGCCTTTTGTAAGTTGGCGCTAATAATTTGCCCATTTTTAATCAGGGGAATCGGCGGGGAGTCTATCAAATGACGAAAGGCAACCCATTTTAGGCTCAAAAAAACACCGATGAGGTAGAGCGCAACTAAAACGGCCATGGTAATCATGGAACCCTTCATTCCTAAACCTTCATCAGATAAGGGATGTGCGATAATATTCCCAAGTGTGATAGCCATTGCAAAATCCAGCATTCTTAACTGAGAAATAGAGCGCTGTCCCATAATTTTTGTTGCGAAAAGTAGGAAGAAAAAAGCGACAATGGCTCGGAGAATCCATTGAATAGCAGTAAGTGATTCTTGACTATGAAAAAATTCCACAGCGACACATCCTCTTTTTTCTTATTGTTTCCTTCCGTTACATGATTATGCGAATCCTCAGGATTGAAACTAAATAGACTTGTAAAAATATGTTCAAAACGATATTGTTAAAATAAAAAAGCTATTATTTAGTAATTTTAAGAAAATCAGGAGAATATCTATGCAAACAAAATTACAAAATATTCTTATCGACATACAAGAGAAGGTTAATTTTTCAGGAACGGTGCTAGTGGAAAATCAGGAGAAGGTTGCCTTAGTCAGCCAAAGTTTTGGCTATGCGAATCGCTCAGAACAAATCGACAATCATGCAAAAACTCGTTTTGGCATTGCCTCTGGCTGTAAAATTTTTACTGCAGTCGCTATTTGTCAGCTTATTGAAAAAGGGAAGCTAGCATTTGATACGAAATTATGCGATTGTCTGCCTCAACTATTTAAGCACTTTGATAAGCAAGTAACCATCGCTCATCTGCTAACACATACGTCAGGAATACCCGATTATTTTGATGAGGAAGAAATGGAGAATTTTGAAGCGTTATGGGTTGAAAATCCGATGTACCAGCTTCGAACATTGCGAGATTTCTTACCATTATTTCAGAATCGTCCAATGAAGTATAAAGTTGGTGAGCGATTTCACTATAATAATGCAGGATATATTGTATTAGGGTTAATTGTAGAGCATGCAACTGGTATGGATTTTTCCGCTTACATTCAACAACATCTTTTCGATCGGGTGAATATGACGGATTCAGGCTATTTTTCGTTAGATTCTTTGCCAGCTAATACAGCATTAGGGTACATAGATAACCCAGATGGAACTTGGAAAACAAATATCTATTCTTTACCTGTAAAAGGGGGTTCTGATGGGGGAGCATTCGTAACAGGGAAGGATATGGCAAAGTTCTGGAGTGCACTTATGAATTTCGAACTTTTAAATGAGGCGTTAACGAATCAACTGTTAATGCCTCATGTCGAACTGAATGAAAATGATTGTTATGGCTATGGTGTATGGATTAAGAAGAATAGTGAACAAGCAATACTGAAATACCATGTGATGGGGTATGATCCTGGCGTGTGCTTCCATTCAGCCTATTATCCTGCTTCTTCCATCAAAGTTGTCGTATGTTCCAATAAATCTAAGGGCGCTCTTGATATGATGAAAGGAATAGAGGCTATCCTATAAAAGAATAAGGCTTGTCTGTGAAAAAGATTACAGGCAAGTCTATTGCTAGTTATTAAGTAATGCCACCATGTATATTACAATAATACTCGATCTCAATAATATGAGGTGAGGATACACCATTATATGAATAGTAACCACCGATTGCAATATTGTAAGCACTGCCATGATCTTTAATGGAAGGGTCATACCCCGTTTGCGTCCAGTAGCCTTTACCCTGTTCAATTTTAGAAGACAAGGAATGCATAACCGAGAATAACTGTCTTCCACCAGGAATGTCCATGCTTAGTTGAGTGTCAAATGAACCATCAACACGAATGATTGTTCGATGTGCCCCCATATGTAATTCAACGAATTTTGGTACTTTAACTGGAGAAAAAACTTCCTTATTATCGGCCACGACATAAGAAGTGTCTATTCTGCCTTTTAACATGTCTTCAAAATCTTTTAATTCAAGCCAATAATTTGCTGAAAATGTTGTAATGGGATCTAGCTTAAAGCCTGTACCATATTCTTCATTTAGTTTATTGACAATAGCCGAATATTCTTTATAGTAGTATTCTTTCTGTGGTAGCGTTAAAACTAATGGAACAGGTGCCATGACAGATTCCATTGCTATTATTTGTTTATCTACTGATGTAGATAGCGGTGAGGCTGCTTTGTCATCCTTTTCACAGCCTGTTAGGAAGATGGCTCCTACTACAATGCTTGTCACCAAATATCTTTTCAACACCTTCACCTCCCAAAAATGAATAAAATCTATTATACCATACATAAATATGTATAATTTCGTTTTTTTGGTAAAATGATAATTTCCTAGAATATTGTAGAGAGAACAACGATTAAGCAAGTGTAAGGGGCGGTATAGTGGCAATTTTAAAAGATGATTCGAGTCATCCGAGTTGTGAGGTAGAGCTAGATATTTTAATGGTGAACGAGGAAAGTGTAAAGTTTCGTATTGAATTTCGCTTTGGGCCAGCTTTCCCAGCGATAAATACTGAGATTTATTGTTTAAAAAGAGATTTCCTTCAATTATTAGAAGATCTAACACATTTGGAGCCTGCTTATTTAAGTATGCTGGAGCCGCATGATCCTGGCCTATGCATCTATCATATCCCACATTATGGTGAATATTTTTTTCCTGGATACGGTATTTTTCAAATTCCTGAAGAGGAGAGGGAGGAAACAGAGCAACGTTATAAATTAGTGTTTGTACTAGATGCTTATGAGAAGAATCATCATGGTGCAAGAGAATGTGGGCCTGCATTATGTATTATTGTGACGATGGAACAAATCCGAGTGTTCATTACCACCTTGCGAGAACAAGTAATGAAATTCTAAAGTAAAAGGTGATACAACGGTCATTTATCCTCTTCTAAAACGATGCTAGAGGATACGTTGAGACGATCACATACCCAATTTTTAAATAGATGATCAATTTGTTTTTTTATTTCATCGCTAGGTAATTGCTCATTAATCCCTAATTGTTCAAACGAAAATGTTTCCTGAATTTGATCGGTATATTTCGTATTAAAGGTAAACGTAATGAGTTTAGACACGTTGATTTTCCTCCGTTTTCTAGCGTGTACATTTATGAGCCAATTATTAGAAATTGAATGTCGTTGATATTTGTAAATAAATTTTTTATCTTTGGGTAAAAAGAATAGAAAATGCTGTCGGCTGAATCATCATGAATATAGACAGTGTAAGTAGCATAATTTTCTAGCAATTGTTTTAACGGTTAGATTATTTGTTCATTCGGTGTTTCAGCTTTTGTTTCTTTTGCTAATTCAAGAGTGATTGCTGCCGTCATATTTAGTATATCTAATTGGCTTGCAGGGCGCTTGAATTTTTTCTGTCTAGCTCAAATAGCATTGTTTTCTTTAGGTGTAAGATCTCGTTCAGAAATATTTTTTCCTCCTCTCCAATTCATTGTTTGTCAAAAGGTAATGTAACAAGTATGAAATTTATAAAGTATTTTTGTTGAAATTTAGTATAAGCTTTTGTACATGTAGGTGTAATAGTCACCATTAAGGAGCAGTATACTTCTGTTTTCTTCTTTTCTTTTGCTTATAGGTAAGATAAGAAGTTTTTAAGGAGGCATAACTTCCAATTGCTGCATAGCCATAAAACCAGCCCATGAATAATCCTGCAAGAAGATTATGTCGGTGGCTGATGAAAATAGAAATGAATAAGCCGACAACTAGTGCAATGGTTGGGACCCAAAAAGGCTTTATATGACACATTTTCTTAATGAGTTGGGTAATCATCATAACTACAGGGACTGCAACGACGGCATCCCAAAAATTTGTATGTATGAGTGGAAAGTGTTCCATTCTGTTCACCTCTCATTGACTATTTTGAACTTATTGTGGACATATAGGGAAATTTTATACAGTAGTGTAGTGTGCAACATTGGGGATTTGTAGAGAGAGTGTATAGATAGCTCTGGTAGACTTACTCTGTCGGGATGCACAAGCAAACTAACACGCACAAAAAGGACAGGGCAACTAGCCTTGTCCTTTTAACAAAGTGGCATCAAATGGAAATAGGGATTGCAATAGCTAGTTGACAAATGTAAAATTTGATTAATAAATCTACAATAAAAGAGGTATATGATGTTTCCAATTTTACATACTGAACGATTAGTGTTAAGGGAATTGACGAGTTCTGATGGACAAGTTCTTCTTGCGTGCTTTTCGAATCCTGAAGTTTTGCGTCATTATGGACAACAACCTTTAACCAGCTTAGTTCAAGTGCAGCAAATCATTCAAAATTTTGCCAACAATTTTGCCGAAAAACGTGGTATTAAATGGGGCATTGCATTAAAGGATCAAGAAGGAATTATTGGTACAATCGGCTTTCAAGAGTGGTCAATAGAGCATCGAAGAGCGGAAATCAGCTACGCCCTTTTTCCTGAATATTGGGGAAATGGCTATGCTCAGGAAGCTGTTAAACGAGCTATTTCCTATGGTTTTGAAGAAATGGATTTAGTACGTATTGGAGCCATTGTATTTAAAGAAAATGAAGCTTCCAATCTACTATTGCAAAAAATAGGCTTCGAACAAGAAGGATTATTAAAAAAATATATGCATCAACATAATGTGCCCCATGATACTTATATATACTCACTTATAAAATAATAGGGAGACCAGATTCCTATGAGGACATCTGGTCATTTTTTTATTGTTTCTGTAAAAGTTTTTCGACCTGGATTGATTTTGGCTACATCCACATCAATTTTACTAATTGAATCCTCTGATAATGGGATTTTTCCATCTTTCTCAAGCTTTTTCCAAGCCTTGACGTTATCGCGGTAGAGATATTCTGACAATCGATAGATATCCACATCTAATTTTAGACCTTCTTTATAGGTTTCCTGAATTTCCTTTTTCACTTCTTTTACAATAAGCTCTCTCAGCTCCTGTTCGGTTACTTTTCCTTTAAAACCATTGATGGTCGCATTGATTCTCAATTTGACTTCAAATGTAACAGCCTCTTGTTTGACAAGTGGTTCCACATCGACATGTATTTTCTCAATACTAACCGTTAGTTCTTCCTGGTCACTTGTGTTTAATTGAAAGGTAATCTCCCCGCGATTAGTATAGTTATGCATCCATTGACTGCCGCGAGCCGCAGTGTCTTGCACGAACCCCTTAAAGCCATCTTTCGATAGGACACCAACCCCTGAAAAATAGGTTTCCTCAACTTGCTCCTCATCTGTTTCCCAATCGTCTTTAATGGACACATAAGGAATTGTTACTTCATAACTTGGCTCATTTAAGCCAATGACAACATCTCTTAAGTCTTTTGGTTCGATAAATGTTTCTTGTTCTGTTGGGTTGATTGGGTTACTTAATTTTGATGAGGATAACGAATTTCTTAAGATTGGTGTGACAAGCAATATATCTTCAACTGGGTTTTTTGTACAATACACCCAGATTTGATACCTAGTATCACGAAAGCGTATGAATGTATCGATGACAGGAATAATGTGTTCATTTTCCATAGCCTGCTCTGAAAAAATCATATATCGCATATGCCCCCAAAAAATTTCTTGATCCGAGGAGCGATATAATTTGTAAATTGCCTCTTCTATTGTTTTACCAGTGGCACGTCCTACTTCAGCAGGCGCCACCGTTGCGCTAGGTTGTATAGATTTCGCGACATCAGCGAAATTAATCACTTGTAAATAGACAATATACTCCTCGTTTTCGTAGTCTACACCTACTGCATTTATATAGTACATTCTTTGCGGCTCCGTAATATCCCAGCATCCTGCGAGTAATGTCGTCAATCCGATGATCAATAAAAATTTGAAATAAGTTTTCATGGTTTCTCCACTCGAATTGCTCTTCAGTTGTATTTTATAGTGTTAGCTTAGACAAAAGATGGCTTTTTTATAAAGTGCTAGCTGAGGAAATAGTATTTGGAAAATTATATCCAATGAAACAATTTTCAGGTATGATGAGGCAAGGAGGGGAGAACGGTGACTAGTATTTCATATTGGCTAATTAATACATTTACGAATGAGCTATATAAAGGGAATCCTGCAGCAATATGTCTATTAGATGAAGAAGTTTCTGAGGAGACCATGCAAAAAATTGCACAGGAGATACCTGTCCCGACAACAGCCTTTATTGAAAAAAGACAGGTTGAATTTACGCTGAAATGGTTTACGCCAAATAGGCAAATACCCATTTGTGGTCACGGCACCCTTGCTAGTGCCTTTGTCCTTTGGCAGCAAGGAATTGTGCCAAAGGAGCACACAATTACATTTCATACAGCAAGTGGTCCTTTACATGCCAAGTGGCAACATGAACGAGTGGAAATCGCCATCAAAACGTATCCAATTGCTGAAATGGAATGTACTTCAGCATTGGAGGACTGGTTAGGATGTAAGCCCATCTTTGTAGGGAGGACCGAATTGGATTATATCGTGGAAGTAGGCAATGAAGACCTAATTGTACAGTTTGAACCTGACTTTTCTGAGATGAAGCAGTTTCCTGTTCGAGGTATATGCCTAACTAGTCAATCGAAGGAAGAAGACATCGATATCGTATCTCGCTTTTTTTCTCCAGCACAAGGCATTGATGAGGATCAGGTAAATGGATCAAGTCATGGCGCACTAGGCCCTTATTGGTGTGAGAAATTATCTAAACAACAACTTGTCAGCAAGCAGCTTTCTAAACGTGGAGGTGTAATCTATGTGACCCCTCAACACAACAAGGTATTGATTGCAGGCGCAGCAGTTACAGCATTGCAAGGAGAATTAAACATCTAGATACGGTTAAGAAGGAGATTTGTATTCAAAGTATACAGTTCGTTTTCTATATTTCGCCTTATTTTGGTAACTGCTAAAAAGCGAGAAAAAAATTCGAAATTGGTTGTAACCTTTTTCAATGTTAAACGACTACTCTATTAGTAGAATACAAAAGAACTAAAGCAAGTAGTAACATTCACTTTTCACAAAATGACCAGGGCTCAATTTTGAGTGCCTGGTTATTTTGTTGCCATAATAAAAAGAGGGCACGCACATATGGTATGCCCTCTTCCATTTTATTCGCTCAGCATAGCTTTTAATGTTCGTTTTTGCCAGCCTAGCTTGAAGTATGCATATTGCATAATGAAGTGGACGCAGAAGGTGATTGGATAGGCTAACCAAACGCCATTTAGTTCTAGTGACGTATGGTGAGATAATAGGAACGCCAATGGTACCTGTACAACCCAAATCGTAATGACTAAGAAGATAGTTGGCCATAATACGACACCAGTGGCACGCATTGTAGCAGAAACAGTTTGTGTGTGTCCGAAAATTAAATAGCTCCAAAAGGCGATATATAAATAATTCTTGGCAATAAGCACAGTCTCATGTGAATCGATAAAGAAAGCCAAAATAGGCTCTGCAAACAGATACATAATGAGTATGATCGCGCCACCTAGAAGATAATTAATGCGCACACCCATTTGACGGATTTTTTTAATCATCTCTGTAGAATTAGCCCCTAACGCCTGTGCTACAAAGACAGATGTTGCAATGGCAATACTCATTGCTGGGACTTGTGCATAGCTAGCTACCTGATTGACAACGCCATAAGCGGCAGTAGCATCCGAACCATAGCCATTCACAAAGCCAATAACGGCAATTTCGGCTACTGAAATGGCAACCATGCTAATACTGGATGGAATGGCTAGCTTTAATAAGGACGTTAAAATATCTTTCTTTAATTTAAAATGCTGTAAGATTGTTTTATCAAAACGTAGTAAATGCTTTGTTTTATGCAAATAGGCTAACAACAGCATCATTGTCACCAGGTTTGATAACACGGAAGCATAGGCAGCCCCATTTAAGCCGAACGCAGGCAACCCCAACCATCCGAATACTAAAGGGGGGAGGAAGGCGATATTTAACACAACACTAATTACTAAAAATAGAAATGGTGTTTTGGAATCACCGACTCCTCGCATAAAGGTTGTATACACCAAATACCAGAACATAATCGGTAACGTGAAGAAAAGTATTTTGGCATAACTAATACTCATGTCTAAAATATTCGCAGGTGTCTGCATAAAACGTAAAATCCATTCGATGAAAAAGCCACCAAAAATCGCGACAGCAATGGATAAAATAGTTGTAAAGGCGAGTGTTACACCAACAACCTCTTTCATTTTGGCATGATTACCAGCCCCAAATGTTTGCCCGACTAAAATAGAGCTTCCTGAACCAATGCCAATTGCAAAGGCCATTAAAAAGAAGAAAAATGGAAAAAATGCCGAAATGGCTGCTAGGGCATCGACCCCTAAATTGCGTCCGACGATAAACATAGCAAAAACTTGGCCAACAGATTGCAGCACATTCGCTAGCATCACGGGAATTAAGAAATTTAAAAAAGCTTTGCGTAGCTGTTGATCATCCTGTAACATTTGTTCGTTCATCATTAAGTTCCTCTTGAGTTTTAATAACCCATTTCTTTTAAGATTCTTGAAAGTGTGCGTAGGCGTTCACCAATTAGCTCACCATCATTATTAAGTGCTTGCTGAAAAAGCTGAATATCCTCTTTAATCTGTTCATTTTCTGTGCAAACTTCCACTGTCATGGCATCTCCCTGTAAGCCTACACGATTAATTACAGGGTTTTCTTCATCATATAAATGCTCATGACGATAAGCCTCCTTAAAATAAAGTTCCGTTTCACACACTAAAATAGCGAGATCAAGCACGCGGTGTAGGGGAAGTTCTTCTGATTGGCGAGACCACTTGCCACCTGTATGCCGCCAAACCTTTGCAGAAATATCAACCTTTCCTCGATCATTCCATTGTGCCAGACCAAGGGAAAGCCCTTGTGCATCTGTTTGATAAGCCGTGCGCCCATCAATATTGGCATAATTTTCTGCCACGATGACAGGTTTATGTTTTAAATGTGTTGGAATTTTCATGTATCTGTACTCCTAATCATTTTGAATTTAGTAATTTAGTAAATTACTGCTTTAGTAAATTTAGCATTAAACGCTTCTATAAGTCAATCGAAAAGAGCAAAGTTAGAACCCTTTCTTTTAAGACCAGCTAAGAGGGGCTTAGAGTAAGGGATTCATTACAATAAACGTTCAAAATCTGCCGTGGTTTTTACAAAATAGTAAGTTATAATTTATAGAAGTATGATTGATTGGAGAGAAATAGGATGGAAACAGCTAAATATCACCGAATGGTTTATACACGTATATGTGAAAATTTACAAAAGTGGGATAATAGTGACTTTGTTAGAGAAGACGAGCTCTATTCATTTTTACATACGTTAAAAGGCACCGCTGGATCAATCGGTTTACATGAATTAACGTCGATTGCCCGTGAAAAGCTAGAGCTTTTGAATGAAGACAGTAACAAGCAATGGACCCAATCAGAATGGAAAAAGTTTCTTGCTCCATTTATTGAAAGCGTCCATTTTTATAAAGAAAATGATTCAATGACACAACATATGGAACATCCTACAACCATCATTAAAAATCCAGCAAAACAAGATTTTATTCTGATAATAGATGATGATGTTGTATTTATTTCCTATTTAAAAAATGTTTTAGAGAAAAAGGGCTACTCTGTCATTGCAGCTCATAATGGTAAACGAGGATTAGCGTTAATTTATGAATTGCAACCATCCATCGTATTTCTAGATATCATGCTTCCAGATTCTAATGGCTTTTCTATTTTAGACAATATTAAAAAGACGAAAAAAGAGCTCATGTTTGTGACAGTGATTAGTAGTAATAATTGTAAAGAAAATCGTATTCGCACATTGGAGATGGGTGCTATGGATTTTATGGCAAAGCCCATTGATGAAGAGCTATTAATCGCTTATGTTTCCAATCGCTTAGCCTATAAAAGAGAATTAGAACAGGCTATCGTCATTGACGAATTAACCCAAATTTATAATCGTAAATTTATGGAATCGCAAATGAAGCTTTTCATTAAACACCATCAGCAAAACAAAGAACATTTTTCAATTGCGATTATCGATTTAGATTATTTTAAAAAAGTAAATGATACATATGGTCACCTAGTGGGGGATGAGGTGCTTAAGGGTTTCGCTTCATTGGTGAAGGAGCTAAAAGGAGCTGAAGAAATTGCTTGTCGCTATGGTGGAGAAGAATTTGTAATTTTAATGCCTCGTACAACTAAAAAAGAGGCATTTATTTTTATTGAAAAACTTCGTACCTCCATGGAGAAAAAGACATTTACAGCAAATGGAACTAGCTTCCATGTTACATTTTCGAGTGGAATTGCGGAAGCCACTTCTACCCATTTACATCCTAAAAAGATGCTAGAAGAGGCAGATCAAGCACTTTATACGGCCAAGCAATTAGGGAGAAATCAAACGATCATCTTTGATAACGTAGCTGCTGTGGAGAAAAGAAAGGTGAAAATTAAGATCGTTGTCATTGATGATGTGTATATTATTCGTGATCTGATTACCAATCATTTTAAGCATTTGGAGGAAAATGACGATTATAGGATTGAAACATTATCATTTCCTGATGGCATTAGTTTTCTGGAATCCAATTGGTATGACCCTGCATGCAAATACATTATCTTATTAGATTGGATATTGCCGCAAATGGACGGCATCGAGGTGCTGAGTAAGATAAGAGAGCAGCATGCTTCAAGTAATGTAATCGTCTCCATGCTAACTTCACGTGTGGGGGAAGAATACGTCATGAAGGCTTTCATTAATGGGGCGGATGATTATATTGTGAAGCCGTTTAATGTGGCTGAAGTATCGGAACGTATTGTTCGTTTAATTCATCAAATGTTTCTTTAATGGGAAAGGGAGAAAAAGACAGGATGGCTAGAATTTTAGTAGTAGATGATGAAGAAATATTACGCATGTTAATACGTGAAACATTAGAAGATTTAGAATTTGATATTGATGAGGCAGAGGATGGCGAAGAAGCCCTAAAAAAAATGATGGAAAGCTCCTATGATTTAATGATACTCGACTATATGATGCCGAATTTAACAGGAATTGAGGTGATCGAGCTTCTCCCACAAGAGATTAAAATGTCGATGCCTATTCTCATGCTGACAGCAAAATCACAGGAAAGTGATCGTCAAAAGGTATTTGATTTAGGGGCAGATTACTTTATGTCCAAACCGTTTAGTCCCATTAAGCTAATGAACCTGGTGGAGGACATCTTAAATGATTAAGTCGACACCCTTGCTGAATAAAAGTATACGCAGCCAATTCTTTAAAATGCTGCTTTTTCTAGTTGTTAGCTTTTTAATCATCATTGCTGCCTTTCTTGTCGTAGTCAATGCAAGTCAAAATGCCTTACAGCAGAAGAGAGAGCAAATGTATGAAAAATCAATGCTTGTGGATGAATTGGAAGAAAATTTTAATGGCATATTTTTTCGAGCAAGGGGCTACTATGCCTTTCAAAATGAGCAGGAATTAAAGCTATTGTATGAAAATTTGGAGAAGTTCGAAGTTCTATTACAGCAGTTTTCGCAACTGGATTTAACGGAAGAAGAACGAGGGCTCTATAATGAGCTAGTTGATTTTCATTATAATTATAAAACGGTTACTCTCCCAAAAGGGTTAAGCTTTGCGAAGATGGGGGATTATGAGGCTTTGCGAGAGCTTTCGAATAGTGGCGCAAATGACCTTGTCAATAAATTTATTGCCTATACAAAATCCTATAAGAAAAAAACAGACCACTCCTTAAACCAAATTTTTAGCAAGACAGTGGAGCAGGGGCAATTATTTACTTTTATTTCGCTCATGATTAGCGGTCTCATTTTACTATTTGTTGGGGTCATTTTACGAAGAGTGCTGAATAATATGATTCGACCAATTGAACAATTAACACTTGCGACAAACGCTTTGGCGTCAGGGAAATCTATTGATTTAGGTAATCTTGTACAAAAGGAGGATGAGTTAGGCATTCTAGCGAACTCATTTCTTAAAATGATACTCTCCATTCAGGATAAGGAAGAGGTACTGACTACTCAAAATGAGGAGCTTTTAGCGCAGCAGGACGAGCTTCAAGAAAATCAGCTACAATTACAAAATTCATTAAATTATTTAGAAAAGTATAATCAATTAAATCATGTACTAACCTTTACGTTAAATAAACAGAAACTAATCGATAATCTCCATAATTATTTAAACGACATTTATCAATATGATACGAGTGTGCTGTATTGGATGGAGGGCAATGTTTATGCGACAAAAGGTTTATCACACCAATCTGCTGCAGCCCTAGTTGAAAATTTTGGCATGGATAAACAAGCACGATTAAAGCAGGAAAAATCCTTTGTTATTACACGTCAATTGACAGCAAATGAAAAAGGAATTGCACAAGAGTCTTATTATGCCTATGACTTGTATTCTTCCGTGTTTAATTCTAAACGGGAGCTAGTCGCTATTTTAATGGCGACACGAGAGGGGCATCCCCATAATGATCGGGATATAGATAGTTTAAACGGATTATTAAATCGTGTGTCCATCGCATTTGAACGTATTCTTATGTATGAAGAGGTAGAAAAATCGAGGACGTTAAATCAAACGATTATTGATAATGTCAACGAAGGAATCCAGTTAGTTTCTGCTACAGGCGATACCGTTCTTATCAATAGAGCGCTATGTGGTATTGTCAACCTCCTTAACTTGACAACAGAAACAAGTATCCCTAAAAAGGATTGGCTACAGCATTTTCAAAAATGTAGTGCCCAACCTGATGAATTAATTGAATTTTTAGAGGCATCTATTATGGAGAGCTTTGAGGAGACACGAAAATGCCGCTATTGTATGACGGCTGAACATGAAATCTTTGTCGAGGTGTATGCAACTTGTCTTTTTGATGGACAGGAAAAAGTAGGCACCATTTTTGTGCATCGTGATATTACAAGAGAATATGAAGTAGATCAAATGAAATCGGAATTAGTGAGTACGGTAAGTCATGAACTGCGAACGCCTTTATCGAGCGTACTTGGCTTTACAGAGCTTCTGTTAACGAAAAATATAAAACCCGAACGACAAAATAAATATATCGATACAATTCATAGAGAAGCGGTACGACTAACCAATCTTATAAATGACTTCTTGGATTTACAGCGAATGGAGTCAGGCAAGCAGCAATATAACATGGAGACACTACAATTAAATGAAATAGCCTTTGAAATTGTCAATCGCTTCCGACATGAGCAAAAGCATAATGTCCATCTAATTGATAAAGCAAGAGAGGTCTATGTCAATGCAGATCAAGATAGACTCGTCCAATTATTTATTAATTTAATAGGAAATGCGATTAAATTTTCTCCACAAGGTGGGGATGTGGAGATTTTGTTAGAAAACAAAAATAATAGCATCCAAGTGAGTATAAAAGATGAGGGGATTGGCATATCTAAACAGGATATTGCTCAGTTGTTCCAAAAATTCAAACGAATCGATAATAGTTTAAGACGTAAAATAGGAGGAACTGGACTGGGTCTTTCCATTTGTAGAGAAATCATCTTAAAGCATGAGGGAGAAATATGGATAGAGTCAGAAGAGGGACAAGGTACTACTGTGTACTTTACTTTACCACTCGCAAATAACACTATCACCTTCGATGAAGAGGATGTAATGGAGGATAGCAACGGCTTAAACATTATGCTTGTTGAGGATGACTTAAGCTTAGCTCTATTGTTGTCTGAAGAGCTAAAAAGCAAGGGCTTTACCGTGATTCATCATCATGACCCAAAAAAAGCTTTTGAAGATACACTCAATACGCCTTTACTTGGTATTGTGATTGACATAATGCTGGGCGAAGAAATGAGCGGCTGGGATTTAGTCCGTGCACTAAGGGAAAGAGAGCATACAAAAGAGATACCGATTATTATATCCTCAGCATTAGATGAGGTAAAAGAAATGGTGGACCAATTTCAAATTAAAAAATACTTAACCAAACCATATCCACCTGAAGAAATATCAAAACTGTTTGTGAAATAATAGGATAGCTTGATCCATTGTCCGTAGCATTATATTGTAAGGAAAATGTGAGCAGTAGCTTAAATTCATAAAAATAATAGGTGAAGCCAAAGTGTTTGTCGCAGTTGCTCCTTACAACCAGACATTAAAGGCGAACAACTTAAACAAGAAAAATAAGTTTCGTGAATTTTTCTTCAAAAATGTGTAACCTTTGCCAAGCTGGCACGACTACTATACTAGTAGAATACAAAACACTAAAGCAAACTAGTAGGTTTCACTTTTCACAAAAAGACCAGGGCTCAAATTTTTTGAGAACACCTGGTCTTTTTGCGTGCTGGCAACAAAGTGGAAGTAATGCTAAAATAAGATAAATACTTTAGAATTTTCATGAAATTTAATCAAAATCACGCATAGAAATTTGAAAAAAATGAAATCCCCCATCGTTTTTTCAACTAGGCGTAAAAAGGAGTTCAGACATGCAGGTTCGTCCAATTTAAAAATCTCCCAAGAAAAAATAAAATCTTAATTTTGGGGGATAAAACGTGTTTAAAAACCGATCTTTTTCACTTTTATTGACAGGTCAATCTTTAGCGGATATTGGTGATATTCTCTATATAGTAAGCGTGATTAGTATAATTTATCGTTTCACCAACTCGGCGATTGCTACTTCCTTCGTACCGTTTATTATTACTACTTGTATGTTGATTTCCAGTTTGCTAACACCTCTTATTACGACAAAAGTGTCGTTGAATCAATTGCTAACTATTTCTCAAGGATTTAAAACCGCTGTCATTTTGGGCCTTGCCTTGTATGTACAATGGGTAGGCGACCAGCCGATGATTGGCTTTGTGTTTTTATTGATTGCGATGGTTGCGTTTTTGGATGGTTGTGCCAATCCTATTCGTCAATCCTTGCTGCCTCATTATGTGGAAGAAAAGGATTTATTGCGAGCAAATAGTATTGCAGAAACGGTTATCCAGTCCATTCAGGTGGGTTCTGGTTTGTTGGCAGTTCCTTGCTGCTTCTCTTTACACCATCACAGCTTATATGGGGCGTTGTCGTCCTTTTTTTCATGGCAACATTGCTTTTAAAGCTTTTACCAGATGTGGCACGTATGGAACGTCCAGAAAAAAAGAAATGGGTGTTATTTATGCAAGGGTGGCAATCCATCCATCAAACACCTGTACTAAAGGTAGCTGCACGAATGGATTTACTGGAATCAATGGCAGGTGCAGTGTGGGTCGCAGCGATTTTACTTGTTTTTGTAGAAGAAGCATTGCGGGCTTCTTCTCAATGGTGGGGTTATCTCAACGGCATTTTTTTTATTGGCATGATTATAGGGAGTATGATTTGTTTAAAATGGACCAAATTTATTGAGCGTAAGAAAGCTATATTCATAAGTGGAGGTGCGCTGTTGTCCGCTATTTTTACATTATTCTTTGCGGTTAGTATCACACCATTGATGGCTTTACTCTGTTCTTTGCTGATTGGCTTATGTGGGCAATTAAAAAACATTCCACAGCAAACCATCATTCAAACAAGTGTCTCAAAGGAGAAATTACCAACGGTGTATACATCGTTGAATGTCATTGTGACAGGGGTATTCGGCCTTTCATCTTTAATGATGGGCATGTTGTCAGAATGGTATGGGATACGAGTTGTTTTTTTCCTTTCAGCTAGTATGCTACTTCTCGTAAGTGTGATTGCCTATAAAAATAAAACATCTTTCACGTAAGAAAGAGTAGCCCTTACTTTTAGAGTAGGGGCTATTTTTTATAAAAAGTTCATATTCTGTTAGTTGATAGTATGGTAAAATATACAAATATTTGTATATTTTAAAAGGAGAGTAAGTATGAATCGTAAAAAAATAAGTTTCATTATCTCTGCACTTATCATAGCAATCTTTATTGGTGTGGCATTAAAAAATGTTTTTTTCCAAGCATCTCTTACACCATCTATGACTGTTTTGGAGGATGGCACCAAACAAATTAATTATGAAACTGCTTTAACAAAGCTAGATCAATCCTCCACAACGTTTGAAGCATATAAGGGCAAAATAGTAGTAGTGAATTTTTGGGCGTCCTGGTGTGGGCCTTGTCAACAGGAAGCACCTGAACTAGAGGCATTCTATCAACAAAAATCAAAGGATGTCGAGCTGCTAGCCATCAATGCCACAGCCTATGATAGCTATAAGAAGGCGGCAGCATTTAAGGATACTTATGCTTTATCATTTCCTATCTTCCTAGACGAAGAGGGAGTACTACAGAAAACGTTTGAAGTGGTGAATTATCCTAGTACATTTATCTTTGATAAAGAAGGAAAATTACAGCACAGCGTAAAAGGCGAACTCACTCAACAACAATTAATACAATTGATTGATGATCTCTAAGAACAGAATAAGTCTTATAGACAATATATTTAGAAAAATGAAACTTTTTCTAAAAAGATGCGTAGAAGTAGCTAAAGAAAAAAGGAAGGGGCTCCTTTAATGCCACGGAAACACATGATTATTATCATCATTGCATGGATTGTAGAAATATCGTTGACGTACTGGGTTGCCACAATATTCTCTGTGCGATTTATCGAAGTGATGTTTTTCACGGGCATTGCCTTTACCTTAGGAACGTTTTACTTTTCAAGTAGCGGTGGAGCGATGTCAAGGCTTTATACATCCCAAGTGAGTGCACAAACAGGGATCATTCATGAGCGAGAACGGTTCAAGGTTAAACTTGGGCCCGTATTTATAGCGTCACTGATATTTTTCCTTATTGGATTGGTATTCTTTATTTTACTTGTAACAGGCATTATTCCACCACAAAAGGTGTGAAAGTTATTGGCTTCCACCTGCAAAAAATCAAGATGGCTAGGTGCTCATTTTGATTTTTTTGCGTTGTATAGGATTTGTAGAGTGCTATATTATAAAATAGGCTTCGATAATTGTATTTTTACAATTATAAAGGAATAAAAAGGTAACTATTATACTATAATTACCCTTCGTTATTAGTAATTTGTCATGCAAAATATGTATATCTATGGAGGTATACAAGATGTTAAAGGAGCTATCAAACCGCAGTGCCCCAAAATCCAAACCAACAAAATAGAGAGAAGAGTAGACACCAAGAACCTGACGTTCAGTATAATGCTCTGCTAGAGATTCAAACAATGGAAAGTAGCATAAAAAGATACATAACAGTGCATGGTGATCACTTGAATGCAGCTGAATATCATTCTTTACTGCAAATGATTAAGAGTTTAGAGGAATTGAAAACAGCGATTAAAGAGGTCTCATTAGATTAGGCACATTCTTTTAAATTGGATGATCTGACAATACGGTTTGTCAGATCATCCTAGGAATTAATCCACCGGTAATAAGTAAAAGTGAAGTTTTGACCATTCATTTCAAATGATTCTCCGCTTCTATCCACTTGTTTAAAACCGTTTTTTTCTAATACTTTTTGAGAGGCTATATTGTTCGTTGTTGTTTGTGCCTCAATGATGAGCATGCCTTGCTGGCGCATAAGGTCTAATACTAATTCTAAGGCTGTATGGGCAACCCCTTTCCCACTAAATTCTTGTCCTACTCTATAACCGATATGGCCTAATCGTTGATCCTTATCAATATCGATTACATTGATTCTTCCTATAATTTCTTCAAGTTCATTTTTTATTAGATAGAAATAGGATAGCTGTTGTGCTTGTTCCTCTAAAAGCATGTCATTTTTTCTTATGAAACTTGGTAATTCGTAATAGTCATCCCCTCGACTTGGGACTGTTTTTTCAAAATAGGCCCTATTTTTAACCTCAAATGCATATAAGTTTTCAAAATCACCCTGTGTTAATGTTTCTAATCGAATTTTCATGGCATCTCCAATCAATTTTGGTTTTTCTTTCATTATACCTGTAGTCTAGGGTTAATCTCACCCAGTTTATGGATTGTTCAGATGATTTTGTAGATGTGTGGATAGACATGAGTACTGGTTTGCTTTTTCAGCCATCCACTAAAAAAGGACCGTCATTAAAAAGACCCACTTCCTGTCGGATCTAGTGAATTAAATAGTGAGCGGACAAGTAAATTAGTAGAGGCATTGAGCGATTTTTTAAGAGAGTCCAGTAATTTTCAAAATGTGGAAGCACTTGTTCTACTAGAAAATGAACTTAGGTTGGTTCAAGTCTACCTCTATATACAGTAGGAGCGTTTTGGCAAGCGTATTCAGGTTGTATGGCAACTAAAGTCGGAGACAACTGTCCTCATCCCATCACTGATTTACCAGCAATTAATTGAAAATGCATTAAAGCATGGAATGTTAAAGCGTTCTGACGGGGGAACGATACATATTCGTATTATCAATTTTGATACCCATCTCGAAATCACCTTAGCGGATAATGCGTTGAAATGGATGAAGACAATTGTCAAAACTACTGTAGCCTCAAGAACGCTCATCCAGCAGTAATCAATACCCATATAAGATTGCAACACCATTATGGGCAAGGTTTACGTATGGTAAGCAAGCTTCACGAAGGAACGGTGTTTCATTTGTGGTAGTAACAAAAAAACATCTACTTCATTAGATGCATTGCCTCTCGATGAGTTTTAAGAGGGGGAATGCATCTTTTATTATTTGCAAGTTTGAAAAATAGAAATTTAGAGCACAGCCTGAGGCGTCTTCGTTTTAAAATGTGTGAATAAGTAGCATCCCAAAATCACGATGATTCCCCCAATGCCTTGCAGCCAGCTTAGCTGTTCACCGATAAATAAAAAGGCGAGCAATGCTGTAAAAATAGGATTAAAGTTTAGAAAAATACCAGAGGTTGTGGCACCTAATTGTTGAACGCCAATATTCCAAAATACCATACAAACTACTGTAGAGATGACCCCTGTATAAAGAAGCGAAAGGATGAAAGAGGAGTCGATTTCGGAGAAGGTAAAATCCGTAATCGTGAATGGGACTAGGATGAGTACCCCAAACAAACCTGCATACAATGTCGCCATTAACGGAGAGGTTGTTTGCATAGCCCACTTACTACATACAGAATAAAGTCCCCATACGCAAACGGCTGCCACCATCCATAAATCTCCTGTATTCAAATGGAAGTGCCATAACAGCTGCCAATCTCCTTTCGAAAGGACAAGAAAAACACCAATTAAAGAGAGTACCATCGCCAGAAGTTGCAAGCCATTTATTTTTTCTTTCAGAAAGGCGAAGGAAAAAAGGGCGATGGACATGGTATTCATTGTAGAAATAAGACCAGCATTCGTGGATGTTGTTCGTTCCAACGCTAAAAATTGAAATATATTAAACAAGGCAACACCTGTAATGCCCATCAGGAATAATGGCACAAGAGCGGCTTTAGCAGGAACCAATCTCTTTTCTTTCCACCAAACTAACGGTAGCAGGACGATCACTGCGATCAGCCATCTGACCAACGTTAAGGTCATTGGAGAGGCATGAGCCACTAGCGTCTTAGACACAACAAAATTGCCTCCCCATAGTAAGCTCGTGACAAGCATTAAGCCCATATAAAATTTAACCACAGTATAGGTACACTCCTCTTGCTTTTATGTATAATAAGAATCATAGCACTATTAGTGATTTATCAGTATAATATTTTGTATAATTGAATAAAATCAAAATAATCGAAAGTTATTTAATGAATATCAAAATAATATTTTGAAATCGCATTAAAAACTTCCTTGTCTAAAAATAATCAAAAGAGGAGAAAACAATGGAGGATATAAAAAATAAAGGATTAGATAATGTCGATCTGCAAATCTTAGCGATTTTGCAGCGAGAGGTTCACATTAGCAATGCGGAATTAGCTAGACGTGTGAATCTGTCCCCACCAGCAACCCATACAAGGGTGAAACGTCTAGAAAATGAAGGCTATATTGATCAACAAGTCGCGATTTTAAATCAGGAGAAACTAGGCTTTGATTTATTGTGCTATATATTTATGAGCACAAATATTCATCAGGAGAAGGAAATAGAGGAGTTAGAAAACAGCTTGAAAACAATGACCGAAATTATGGAATGTCATTGCTTAACAGGTGCCTATGATTATTTGTTAAAGGTCGTAATTCGAGACCGCCAAGACTTAGATCAATTTATTCGAAAATTAAATAAGCTTGGCGTTTCTAGAATTCAAACGAATTTATCCTTACGAGAAATTAAATATTCTACAGTGTTACCGATCGAAGAAAAACAGCAAGTCTGAGTAAGCTAACTCAGGCTTGCTGTTTTTTTACTCATGATAGGTAAGCAGCCGCTCCAAATGAGTAGAGAAGCGCTCGAAAAAGGTAAGCAGCCGCTCTAAATGAGTAGCACTCCGCTCACGAGGGATTATCCCAGCTCCAAATAAAGAGATCACATGTGCAAAAATCATACAACCGACAAGTTGCTTATAGTTGACATGCAACCATAGAGTTGCTTATAATCAAGCTATGAATTGGGATAAAGACGCTATTTTTAAAGCACTAGGGGACTCGACTCGGAGACTTATATTAGATGAACTGGCTGAGTGTGATGAGATGACGTTGTATGATTTGACGGTGCGTCTTCTAATGAAACATGAACTTTCCATTTCGAGGCAGGGGATTGCTAAGCATCTGTCTGTCTTAGAGAGTGCTGGACTCGTCCTATCACAGCGGAAGGGAAAATATCGAGTCATTCTTTTCAATAAGGAACCACTTAAAGATTTACTGAAAGGATGGGTAGAGTAAAGTTTACGTGTGAAGGATGCTTCTTAAACGACTTAAAAGGAGGAAAAGCAATTGAATATTATTGTCAACAGTATCTTTGTACAAGATCAGGAAAAGGCACTGGCATTTTATATGGAAAAGCTAGGGTTTGTAAAAAAGGAGGATGTCCCAGTAGGAAAACATAGATGGCTAACGCTTGTGTCGCCTGATGATTTAGAGGGCACTGAGCTATTACTTGAGCCAGATGAGCATCCTGCAGCAAAGGACTATCAAAGGAGGATTTTCGCTGAAGGCATTCCAGCAACAATGTTTGGAGTTGCTGATTTAGAAAAGGAGTATAGCCGTTTACTGGAGAAAGGCGTTGAATTTACACTTAAGCCGACAAAAGCGGGAGAAGTCACAATAGCAGTTTTTAATGATACATGTGGCAACCTTATTCAGATTATACAAAAATAGTGAAGAAAAGCGTGTTTGATAAAAAATATCAAACACGCTTTTCTCATTACTCAGCCATTACCCAACCTTGATCATCGTTCAAAACGTTTAGATTTTCTTTTGGCTGCGCATTTACGGTCTGTTCTTTGGCTTCTGCTTCCTCGCTGGGCGGAGCTTCTTCCGACGAACAAGCAGATAAAAGGAATAGTAGCGCTATACTTAATGATAGGAATTTCTGCATGAGGCAAACCTCCATCAATCAATCGTCGATATGAATATTTTGCACATCTTTTTACAGAATATGTTGTGTATAGCTGCCATTAAAAATTTTTTTAAGCGACTGTATTACTAATTATTTTGCTAAAGCCATTATTATATGCACTATTAATCAGCTGCTGTATTGACTTCACTGCTTGCTCAGAGAAAATATACCAGTTATCGCCATCGAAATCATGGAGTAAATACTCAGGATAGCCTTGTAATAATTCCTCTGGGAAAGGTTGATTTAATGTATAGATATCATATTGTCGAACACTGTTTTGATCATGGCTCATAAAATCAAATTGACCAAGCTTGTAATAAGATCCAGGAGTTTCTAGATTGAGGTGCCAATAATAATCTTTCGGAGCCTCTACTTTGTCGCCTTTCTTTTCTTGGAAAATTTTGAAAAGTGCTTGGTGATAGGCATTGCCCTTGATGTCCTGAATGACACCACCCATTGTCATATGGTATTCATAGCGTAGTACCTTGATTTTTTCATCTTCAATTAGCAATGGTTCAGTCGTAATATTCACTGTGCCATCATTATAATGCACTTGGCTGCCGAATGTTTCAGCAATAAAGCGAATTGGTACATAGGTGCGATTGTTTTTCATGTATGGTTGTACATCCAATTGCTCTTTTTGACCATTTTTAATGACTGTTCGGTTATTAAGATTCAATTTAATGGTTGTTTGATCCATTGAAAGGGTGATTTGTGAATCCTGCCAATGAACTTGCGCACCAAGATTTTCACTGATCACTCGTAATGGCACCATCGTTCGATTGTTTTTTTGCTCGGGTGCTGTATCAGATTTTACCACAACATCGTCGATTTTGATTTGTGTCGTTGCGGCATCAGCAGGTGTTGCTACAAATAATGTAGATGTTAAAAATAGCCCTGTAAAAAATTTTTTCATGGTATATAACCTCCTTATACTTTAACACTTACCACCATCGGAAATTTTACCATAATATTCTTATGTATATAATAAAAACTTTACTATTTTTTCTTTTGGCTGGAAAAGGTTGTGTAATATTGGACTTGTTTTTGCAGTGTGTCATTTAGATTAAAACCATCGTGTTGCTAGATATCAAAGTAAAGAAGTTGAAATACAAATTATACAAAGTCACCACCGCTATTAGCAACTTTTTGACAGCGTATATTCTGTATTTGTTCTCGAATACTAATGCTGAAAGGAGGTTTTTTAAATGAAGTTTTTGACATGGGGCATTGTTGGTGCAGCATTATTTGCTGTGATGAAAGGCTACGGAAAATCGAATCAAGGACAAAAGGATAGCTTTCAACAAACAACCACACCTGTACAATTAGTTGCCAATGCGAATCCGCTGACAGCCAATACACCGAAACAGTAGAACAAAAGCTTATAGATTATAGGGATCTATAAGCTTGCTATAATTTTACATAAATATCCTATCATTGGTATAATAAATTGCGAGAAAAGGGGTGTATAGATGCTTCATTTTACAAACTATCATGACGATGATTTAGAAGAAATTCTGCAATTATTTTACGAAACCGTACATAGTGTAAACGCAAAAGATTATTCACAGGCCCAATTGGAGGCTTGGGCACCGTTAGCCATACAGCCAGTTAAAGTAGCGACTTGGCAAAAGACTTTAAGACATAATAAGACCTATGTCGCACGGAAGCATCATCAAATTGTTGGCTTTGGGGATATGACAATGGAGGGGTATTTAGATCGACTTTATGTCCATAAGGATTTTCAAGGACAGGGGATTGCATCAGCCATCGTAGATTTACTAGAAGCAGACGCAAGAAAACTTGCCCTTACCCATATTTACACGGATGCTAGTCTTACAGCGAGACCATTTTTTGAACGGAAAGGATACCAAATCATGCAAACACAAACAGTCGAGCGACAGGGCATATCGTTAATGAACGTTAGCATGGTTAAATTATTTCCTGATGAAAAGGACGGATGAAAAGGATGAATTGTGTAAAGGGTTTTATCGTATTAATGATGTTATGCTTCATACTTAGTGCCTGTGCACAAACAGAAAAGCCTTCTCATGAGAAACCAGATGTAGAAAATATCACGGTTTCATTCGAACATCCTGAAACAAAGCAACCATTTAAAATTATTCATGCTTATGAGCTTTTTCAAAACTATACGGAAAAGGTAGAAAGTGACCCAGATCGTTCGCCATTGGACATCTATCGAGAAGAGGTTGTTGATCCAGTTTATAGTGCATGTTTTGAGAATGGTGAATATATAAATATGGCTGAGACGGTGTTGAATATCACGCCCACACAATTGAAAGAAAATCAATTATTAAGCAAAAAAATTGATAGGGAAGCAACTGAAAAGAGTTTCAAAGAGGGTCTATTCAAATCTTCTGAATTTCTTCCAACTAATAATGAAACAACGGTATGTGTGTTTCCAGCCACAGATGTTAACGCCAGTATGGTAACGATTGGTGCAGGTAAAATAACAGCCCTCTATAATAAATATTATACCGATGAATCTATCAGGGCCATTATCGCTCATGAATATCATCATAGTGTTGCAACTGAAAACCGCCCACGTGGTGAAGATAAAGTGTTAGATCATCTCATATTTGAAGGAAGGGCTGTGATGTTTGAAAAATTGGTTTATCCTGATTTGAACTTTACGCGAGTTGATTTAGATTATAACAAAGTCTACTGGGCAGATGTTGCAGTAGATTTGGATAAGCCTGATCTGAATCGTGCATTAGATATAATTAGAGGTGGAAATGATATACCCTATCAATATGGGTATAGTGAAGGCTATAAAATGGTAAAATCCTATCTTGATTTGCATCCCAATGTATCGATAGAGGAATGGACCGCCTTAAGTCCGAAAGAAATTTTTGAGAAAGGAAACTATCTCGAAAACTATCAATAAACAAGTAAGCAACAGACCCAGTATCAAACTAGGTCTGTTGCTTCGTTTAGGCATCGATAAATGGTTAAAATCGCTTGTAAATGCATACCTTCATGAAAGATGGTGCGTAACAGTACTTGTTCAATGGTTTGCATACCCATATCAATAGGAGGGAATTCCTCTGACAATCGATGACCGTACTGTTCCTTTAATTGTTCAGGCTGCTGAGCTAAATACTTCTTTAATTCCTCAAAGGATGGCGTTTCGTCGTCAAAATGCTTTGGCGATGTACCAAAGCCAAACCATTTCTTGAGAGCTTCTAAATCTATATCCTTTTCCTTTGTTAATGCCTCTATCCATAAATATTGATCGAGATAAACATGACCCATATTCCAGCGAATATTATTATGAAATCCAGCTGGGATGATGTTCGCTTTTTCTTCTGATACATGCTCGAGTAAGTGAAGCAGCTCGCCACGATAATTGGCTAGCTGCTGAAATAGATTTTCTTGACGTTTATTCAAATGTAACCCTCCTTTTTAATATTATTGGCTATTAAAACTCCATTTTCCTGCAAAAAAAGAAGAACACTTTTTGTGTTCTTCTCCAATTTATCTACTTTGTGTCTGTAATGCTAAACGGACACCGAGACCGATATAAACGAAGCCAACTGTCTTTTCGAGCCAGCGTGAGCTACCGCTTGTTTTTGTAAAGATTTTTTCGCCAATGAAGCTTGTAATTACTGCGAGTAGGATTGTATATAAAGCACTCATCACGACAAATGTTATACCGAGTGTTAGCAATTGGCTTGTGACAGATTGCTCGTTATGCTGAACAAATTGCGGTAGGAAGGCTAGGAAAAACAGTGCCGTCTTTGGATTGAGGATTTCTGCTAAAAAGCCTTGACGGAATGAAGTACTAGCAGGACTTTGTTCGACAGTCGGTTGCTCAATTTTCTTTGGCTTTGTGAGGAGCATCTGAATGCCTAAGTAAACAAGGTATGCCACACCAATATATTTCACCACTTCAAAGGCAGTGGCTGATTTCATTAAAATAGCAGAGAGACCTAAAACAGCCGCTAATGTATGAACCAAGTCACCAAGACCGATACCTAAAGCTGTATAAATACCATTCTTTTTTCCGCTTTTTAATGTTTGTGTAATGGTAATAATTACTGCAGGACCTGGAATTAAAAATAATAAAAGAACTATTGCGATAAAAGATAACATGCGAAACCATCCTATTCTAATAAACTAATCATTCTAGGGTGAATGCATGGAATATTATATTCTAGCTATTGTGTGGCTGTCGATAAAGAAATATTGAAAAAATAATGAAAAATAATTCAGAAAACTAATGAATAATACTAATGAAATTTTATTACCTAGTACTAATATTTAGTGTTAGAATAAGATTGTAAAAAATACGTTGGAGGAATTCATATGTTAACAAGTCAACAATTACAAGCTATTTTGCCACACCGATATCCATTTCTTTTGGTAGACCGTATTGTGGAGTTAGAAGAGGGCAAGCGCGCAGTGGGGTTGAAAAATGTAACGATTAATGAAGAGTTTTTTAAAGGTCATTTTCCACAGTATCCTGTGATGCCAGGTGTGCTAATTGTTGAAGCATTAGCACAGGTTAGTGCAGTGATTATGCTGACAAAGGCTGGGAATGAGGGAAGATTAGGTTTATTGGCAGGAATCGATCATTGTCGCTTTAAAAAGCAAGTAAAGCCTGGTGATCAGCTACATCTAGAAGTGGAGATTACGCGTGTGAAGGGCGCTGTTGGGAAAGGCAGAGGGATTGCAATGGTAGATGGAGAAATAGTTTGCGAGACGGATCTTGTTTTCGCTTTTGGATCTTAGAAAATGGAGGTTCTCGGTTGAATTACACATTTATGCTTTATATCGCCGTTTGTATCATGCAAATAGCGCTATTAGCGAATATTACGATTGCTAAAGGCGCTTGGAATGGGGTGATAATGTGGCTTTGTACGGTAGTTTTTGTTTTCGCAACAGCTATTTTTGGATTAAGTAGAGCGCGGCAAAAAGACACTCAAAAATAAACGACTTTGCTTCAATTCGTACTACACGGCTCTCTTTCCTTCATATAGTAAATGGAGTGAAAGTTTTAATATGAGAGGGTGAGGGGGTTTGAGGGTCGCTTTTATAGAACATAAAGAAGAACAGCTACAGCCAGAGCAAGCGTTGGCGCACGATTTCTGTGATCAATTTGTGCAAAAGATGCATAAAAATATATTGCATAAAAAGCTTGATGAGGATGTGTATCAGTCCTATTTTGTTATCCTTCAGCAACAATATACAAGGCAAGAGCTGCGATTTATTGTCCATCTGTTAAAGGTACAGGCAAATGAGATAATACGCATGAAGCCCATGTTTATTACCATGAGTGGTGTTATTTTATCCATGTTTACATTGCTTGCTACAACCATGAATAGCAAACTCATGATCGGCATGTCGCTTGTCCAAATCGTTGCATTAGCCGTCTTGAGTTTTAATGTCGCCATTATATGGATTTCCTTTAAAATTGAAATCGAACATAAGCGGGTGCAGGCAGTGATTGCATTATTAGATTATTACGTAACAATTGTTTCAGAAGGGAGTGACCTTCGTGCAAAAGACAGTTGAACAATTACATTATTGGCTTATAAAAGTACCAGAAGTATTTCGTGTGATGACAGAAGCGGAAATAACACAACGACCTGCTCCAAAAAAATGGTCCAAAAAAGAAGTAATCGGTCATTTATGTGATTCGGCTATTGTCAATCTTGAACGATTTCTTCAAATTCAGAATGAAGCTTCACCCTATGTAGTGACTACATACGACCAAGTACAATGGGTCGCGTTACAGGGCTATCAGGAATTA
Organism: Lysinibacillus sp. LK3; assembly: GCF_001043675.1. NCBI lineage: Bacteria > Bacillati > Bacillota > Bacilli > Caryophanales > Bacillaceae > Lysinibacillus > Lysinibacillus sp. LK3. The sequence continues at coordinate 140,376 of NZ_LDUJ01000015.1, read as the reverse complement.
CCGATAGAAGATATTTTAATGTTGTGGACAAGCATCAACAAAAAAATCATGTATGTACTGGACCACCTTGATGAAGAGACATTGGCCCAGCCATGTGTGATGAATCAACAACAAAGGACATTGGGATGGTTGATAGAGGAGTATATGCAACATCTGGCACATCATATCCACCACCAAATTTTAATGAATGAATGCGAAACATAAGCATTTTTTTAGGAAATCCTCAAATAATAAAGTACGAAAATAATTATTTGGGGACGTGAAAATGTGAAAAAGTTTTTATTGCTTTTACTACCACTTAGTCTAATCACGGTGTCGCTTTTTTATGTAAAAGTGAGTTCTTCTGAAAATAAAGGAAGAAAGTATTATGAGGAAGCAGGTCAAATTCTTTGGGAAATTCAGACAGATGAAAAAATCATTGCCTTAACATTTGATGATGGGCCACATCGCAAATATACAGCGAATATCCTTGATGTATTGGAAAAATATAATGCAAAAGCAACCTTTTTTATTGTCGGTCAAAATGCAGAAAAAAATCCTGAGCTGATTACAAGAATGTACGAAGAAGGACATGAATTGGCCAATCATACCTATACACACCCTTTAAGAACAAATGTTACCAATTTAATGAAAGAAATACAGCAAACAGATGAAGTGATTGCAGGGATTACAGGCTATCAGCCAACATTATTTAGACCAGTTGAAGGACAATATACCGATGCGATGATTGATGCAATTTCAAAAAAAGGCTATAAGGTTGTTATGTGGTCTTGGCATTTAGATACGCTTGACTGGAAAAGCCCAGGTGTTCATCGCATCGTGAATACCGTTTTAAAAGGTGTGAAAGCAGGCAATATTGTCCTATTTCATGACGGTGGGGGAAATCGAGCACAAACGGTTCAGGCAATGGAACAAATCATACCGGAGCTTGAAAAACAGGGCTATCAGTTTGTGACGGTTTCTGAATTATTGGAAATCCAAAGGACACATAAGAAAATGGAAAAAAAACAGTAGTGTTGAAGCAGAAACGTCTTCAACACTTTTCTTTATGTAAAGGTTATTTAAACATTTTTTTGATGTGTTTAAGCTCAGCAATTAAATAATCAATTTGTTTCTGCATATTATCTATTTTAACTGTTTGATGCCCATTTCCATTGCCATTATTCGTTTGAGAAGAATCATTGTTCGCGTTTTGGAGCGCTTCTAATGCGAGTCCCGCTGCAATGGTTTGTAAACCATCCCCTAATGTTGAAATGGCTGTGCCAATATAGGATAGCTTAGCCGCATAAATTTCTATGGATTCATTGCCTTGGCTCGGTTTATTATTTCTCCCCATTGTTTTTCCTCCTTACATTTGTCATTACTTGCATCATATGCGACAACAAGTGAAAAGGCGATTCCGATGATCGTTGAATGATTCACTAAAAATGGTAAAATTAGTACAATCAACGGATTGGGGGACTAGCATTGACACACCATGTAGAGCTGATTGAAATGAATAGTGAGCTGTTAGAGGGGAAGGGCAGCTTTTGTTTACGAAGCAAGAAAAAAACAGAGGGCTATCAGAACAAAAACAAATGGCTTAATCAACAATTTGAAAAGGGCTTACATTACATACAAGTACTCGAAAATCAAAAACAAGTAGGTTTTATAGAATATACAGACGCGGAATACTCTTCAAGAGTTGTACATGCAGATGGCTATGTGGTGATTCACTGTTTATGGGTAAGTGCAGTGGGGAAGGGCTATGGTACACAATTACTGAAGAGGTGCTTAAAGGATGCCAAGGAACGTGGAAAAAAGGGAGTGGTGGTCATTACAAATGACCAAACTTCCTGGACGCCAAGCAAGGATTTATTTTTACAGCACCAGTTTCAACATATGGCAACAGCACTCGATGATTTTGAATTATGGGTCTTTCCATTTCATGAAAGCGTTGAACGGCCATACTTTCCTGATAATTGGCAGGAACGATTAACGAGATTTCCTCATTTAACGATTTTACGTTCCTTTCAATGTCCATATGTAGACGTCGCTACGGAAAATATTCAATTAGCTGCCGAAAAATTAGGCTTGCAGCCAGTGCTGTTGGATCTTCAAACGAGAGAAGAGCTGATGGAGAAATCACCGACACCATATGGTATTTTTTCAGTAGTTTATAAAGGACAATTGATTGCCTTTCATCGATTAACCGTACATTCCGTATATAAAAAACTGCAAAAACTCATGAATAATTCCTGATATGATGCAACTTTTTTGGACACTGGCACGTTATATTCTTATAGCATTTCTATGATTCTTTGAGTTTTTTGTTGACTGCTACTAGGAAATGAGTAAAATTAAAAGGCAGTACCATAATATGCCTAAACTTAGTAGTATGATGGCTGAATAGGTGCTGGAATGCTAGTTAGAATGAAGCATGATCGGACAAGGTCTGTCATGAAATTTTGACAGTCTTTTTCTTTTCGTCTTCTGGATAACCTGTTAAGATGGTAGTAGTGTGACAACAAGTTAGTGTAAATGAGAGTGGTGACAATCAAGATGGATGAACAGAAAAAAGAAAGTACAGAACAGCAGCAGGAGCCGACTCCAGCTGAAATAAAGCCGGCAGGACAATTTATACAACTGAAACCGTTTAAATTTATCATGCTAATGTTCTTTACAATTCTTATTACGGCAGGTTTAACAATATTTGCGTTAACCTTTGGTGATAAGAAAGTAGTAGAAGTGAAAGTTCCGATTGAACGAGAGGAATTTACAAAATTATATGAAGCATTTGATTTACTGAAAAATAACTATTACCAAGATATTGACGATGAAAAAGTGGTCGATGGTGCGATCAATGGTATGTTTGATGCATTAGGCGATCCTTATTCCGATTTCATGGTAAAGGAAGAAGCGGATCAATTTAATTCTGGCTTATCTTCAAGCTTCCAAGGAATTGGTGCAGAAATCCAAGAACGTAATGGTTATATTACAGTAGTGTCACCTATCAAAAATTCTCCTGCTGAAAAGGCAGGCTTATTACCAAAAGATATTATCTTAACAGTTGATGGGAAAAGTATTCAGGGCTTAAGTGCAACAGAGGCAGTTGCACTGATTCGTGGCGAAAAAGGAACACCCGTAAAATTAACGGTAAAACGTGGTGAAAATACGGAACCTATTCAAATGACGATTGTTCGTGATGACATCCCAGTCGAAACCGTTTATGGTGAAATGCTGGATGGCAATATTGCCCATATTCAAGTTACATCATTTAGTGAACAAACTGCCCAAGAGCTTGAAAAAATCCTTACTGAGTATGAAGGCAAAGGAATGAAGGGCATTGTATTAGATTTACGTCAAAATCCTGGTGGCTACCTAAAGGCTGCAGTCGATATCTCTAATTTCTTTGTACCAGAAGGAAAGGCGATTGTGCAGGTACAAGAAAAAGATGCGGAGCCTCAAATTACAAATGCCATTGCAGGTAAAAAATATAACCTACCGATTACGGTACTAGTTGATAGTGGCAGTGCTTCAGCCTCTGAGATTTTGGCAGGAGCATTAAAAGAGTCAGTTGGTGCTAAAGTTGTTGGTGAAACATCATTCGGTAAAGGAACTGTCCAAAATGTTACACCATTAAAAGACGGCTCTAATTTGAAATTTACGACAGGTAAATGGTTAACACCGAAGGGCAACTGGATTAATGAAAAAGGAATTGAGCCTGATGTCAAAGTTGCGTATCCATCCTATGCCTCTTTACCATACTTGAATGCCTCTTTAGAAATGAAGACAGGCCTACAATCTGACTCTGTGAAAGCAGCAGAGGAGATGCTTCAGGTGCTAGGGTATGAGCCTGGTGAAGTAGATGGGATCTTTGATGACAATACCGCACAGGCAGTAGAAAAACTACAAGCAGCGAACAACCTTGAAGAAACAGGCATTCTAACAGGTAATACAACGTATGCTTTAATGGATGCGTTACGTGCAAAAATGAAAGCCGATGATCCTCAGTTACTAAAAGCGAAAGAGCTTCTTGTAGGAACAGCCGAAAAAACAGAGGAAACAACAAACTAACAATGTAGCTGTCGCAACAGTTGTCTTTCACGGCATCTGCGACAGCTTTTTTTATGGGAGGAACTAATATGAAAGATGTGTACCTATTTAGTGGCTTTTTAGGGAGTGGCAAAACATCCATGCTGACAGATGTCATTCGCCAGCTAAAAGAAAAGAAATTAAAGCCTGCTGTTATTATGAATGAGCTCGGGAAGCTGCCATTTGACTCGCAGGCAGTGGAAAAGGATATCCCGCTAAAGGAGATGCTAGAGGGCTGTATTTGCTGTTCGGGTGCTGAAAAAACAGAGGCACAAATTCAATCTCTTCTATTAGATAGTGATTTTGATGTGCTCATTATCGAGACAACAGGTGCAGCACATCCTGTAGAAGCTTTGGATGCCGTTTATTCACCGCTTTTTGCAGATCAGCTCAATGTGAAAGGCATTATCACGGTGGCGGATTCTAAGCTCTGGCTACACCGTGATACATTAACACCACAAGTGCGCTCTTTATTTCTGGAGCAAATTCGCCATGCACATCTATTGTTAGCAAATAAAACAGACTTATTAACAGAGGCAGAGCAAGGTCAGGTCGTCTATGAACTGCAGGGCTTGAACCCTCATGCCTTTATATTGCAAACGACAAATGGACGCGTACCACTCAGCTTATTAGAGGGGCTGAAGGCAACAACACAGGTCGATAAAGCAGATATAGTTAAAGCGCCAATAGCCTCAATGCAGCTGGGCTCTCGCTTAGTAGATTTTACAGATCAGGAATTTACACAGGAGCAGTTTGAAGATTGGGTGCGTGCATTACCTGAAACGATTTATCGTATGAAAGGCTATGTACCAATTAAGGGCATCAAAAACCCAATGTTGTTCCAATATGCTTATGGAATGGTGCAATGGCTCCCAGAATATATAAAAATGCCAGCAAAACTTGTTATTATTGGAGAGAATGTTAGTGCTTTACCTGTTATTGGGGAGAATTGAAGAATAAAGCAACCAGTGAATTTCTGCACGTGAACAACCTGTGTAGCTTTACACAGGTTGTTTTATTTTTATGTAAATGAAATGTAACGATCTTGTAACACAATTGTAATATTAGGCTAACATGAGGCTACGACACTAGCCGTCTCAGGGTGATGCAAAGAAAGTAATGAAGAAAGGCGATTAAAAAATGAGTGTATAAAACATACATTTTTTATTCATATCAGCTGTTTATTTTCTAAAATATTTACGAGTTTAGGAGGGGTGTCAACCCTCTTTCAAACGTAAGTATTTCATAGATTGGTGAAACCTGCTAAAAAATAACGCGAAAAAAACGTGATTTTTCGCGCATTTTCTTCTTCGTTGGCGTAGTTAGCAGATGTTGGTAAGATTTTAATGAAAATCATCCCTTACGATTAGTGGCAGAGAAGGAGGAATTGCAAACATGAAAAAAACACTAACTGCAATTTGTGCAACATTTCTTTTAGCAGCTCCAATTCAAATAGCTTCTGCTGCTGCAAATACAACAGAGGGGAATTCCGTACAGCAATCAACAAACTGTAATGTTTATTATTATAAATGGTCAAACAATAATCATAAGTGGACGATTAAACTTCCACAGGCATCTACACCATCTAATGAGACGCCAACAACAAATAATACAACACCAACAAAGCCAAATAATAATCAATCATCACAAAATGAAAAGCCAGCAACACCACCAACTACTTCAACACCATCAACAACAACTTCAGATGTGGACGCATTTGAACAAGAAGTAGTAAAATTAACAAACGCTGAGCGTACAAAAGCTGGTTTATCACCACTTCAAACAGATGCAAAATTAATGGCTGCAGCTCGTGAAAAATCACAAGATATGCAAACAAATAAATATTTCTCACATACGAGCCCAACATTTGGTTCACCATTTGATCGTATGAAAGCTTTAGGTATCGCTTATAAAGCTGCAGGTGAAAATATTGCTCAAGGTCAACGTTCACCACAAGAAGTAGTACAAGCCTGGATGGACTCACCAGGACACCGTGCGAACATTTTAAACGGTAAATTTACACACATCGGTGTAGGTTATGTGAAATCAGGTAACTACTGGACACAACAATTTATCCAAAAATAATCATTTATTAATAGAAAGATGCTCTATAAGTCTATAAAGGCTTAGAGAGCATCTTTTTTTATTGAATTAATGGTAAAATTTGATGAGAAAGGAAGGATAGAATTGAAACAATATAGCATAGCAATGGCGATTTTCTCATTAGCCGTGTCGTTTTTAATAGGAAGCTGGCTCATCGCCACTAGTTTAAAAGAGCAGCCAAAGGAATCCGTGCAACACCAGCTATTGTCACAACAAGAGGCAGCTGATTATTTAGGAATCAGTGTAATGGAAGTGCTAAAATTAACAGAAGTGCCAGATGGATCAAATAGTTACATAAGCGAAATCCCTCATGTAAAGGTAGGGGACAAAGTCTATTATCCAAAGCAAGCCATTGATCGCTGGCTATTGGATATGGAATTAATCGTAGTACCTTAAGAAAAACATATGAACTATTTCTTTGGATAGGGGCATCACTTAATAAAAAAGAGCGCTTCTCCAGCGAAAAACGGTCGATGAAACTTTTCTTTCTCTTTTATAAATAGTAGTTTTTAAACTGTATTTTGGGGGAATTGATAAATAAGTAGTGGGTAAAAAGTAGGGAAGGTGAGATGGATGAAAAAGCCGAATCTATTAAAGCAGTTTTTTACAAAAGAAGAAAGACCGCATACGTTTGCGCTGGCAACAGCTCAAGACCATCGTTTATTTTCATATGCCATGTCCTTTGCCAAGTATCACCCCGATATGATGATTGTGTTTTCGGCAGATGGCGAAATTATTTACGTCAATCAAGAAGCACTCTATGAGCTATTACAATATCGACCTAGTCATGCAGAAGATTTCAAGAAAATTCTGACTGATGTAGATTATAAACGATTAAAAAGAGCGTTCAATCGAACATTACGAGGAAAGTCGGTCAAGATTGATATTGAAAGACTACAGCATCAAGGACAAAACCTAAGCCTCGTACTGACGTTTATACCAATCAAAAATGACGACAATCAGGCGGAGGGGCTCTATTTAATCATTGAAGATATGTCCACGTATTCAGCCATGAAGCATCAGTTAATGCTACATGAGAAGCATTTAAATTACGCCCAGCATATTGCGGCAGTTGGGAGCTGGGAGTACTTTATTCAGCATGACAAACTGTTTTGCTCAGATAACTTTTATCATATTTTTGGCTTTGCACGTTCAGATAACGATGGTATTGATCACGTTTTCCAGTTCATTCATCCAGATGATTATGAAAGGACATATGATGCATTTAATCATGCTCGAAAAGGGACTAATTTTGACAGTGATTTCCGAATTTATCACGGTAAAACCAATGAACTGCGTTTTCTACAGGCAGCCGCCGAAGTCATATGGAAGGATGACAAGCCCTTTAAGATGATTGGGGTTGTCAAAGACGAAACGGCTTTCAAACTACTTGAGAAAACACTAAATGATACATTAGCCAACTATCATTCTATCTTTGACAATTTAGATGCAGGGATTTGGATGCGAGATTCCATTCGAGGCAATATGCTGTTCGCCTCTAAAGGGTTGGAAGGAATTCTTGGTATTCCATTAGCTAAGCTTTATGATGACTCAGAAGTATGGATTAATATGATTCATCCTGCACATCGTGAGGAGGTATTAGCGTATACTGATCATCTCGCTTCAGGCAAAAGCTATCAAGTGATTTATCGTATCCGAACGGGGGAGAATCAGACAAAGTGGTTGCTGGAGCAAATTGTGCCGAGACTAGATCAGCAAGGGGAGGTCAACCATATTTTCGGCTTAGTAACTGATATTACAAAGGAGATTGAACGAGAAAAGAAGCTTAATTATTTAGTGTATTATGATGAATTGACAGGTTTACCAAATCGCTTGAGCTTACATGATAAAGTTGATACCTTATGCTTAGCTGGCGAACCCTTCGCACTATTATATATTTCGATTAACCGCTTTCATATCTTAAATAATGCGCTAGGTACGAAAATCGGTGATGAGCTTCTGCGCACGGTGACTAACTACTTTTCAACACTAACAGATGATCACAGTTACATGGCACGTTTAGACAATCAGCATTTTATCATTGTCATTAAAAAATATGTGAGCAAGCAACATATTTACGCGCTGGCTAGCCGTATACTGAAAACCTTTGATACACCTTTTTCGATAAAAGACTATCGCTTGCACCTATCTGCTAGCATTGGTATTGCTTTTTATCCAGAGGAGGGCTTAACGAGAAACATTTTATTAGAAAATGCATATTCAGCTTTATGCTATGCGCAACAGCAGGGAAGGAATCGTTTTCATATTTATGCCTTTACAGAGGATATTACTTCCTATAAACAGTATGTGTTAGACCGAGATATGCGACAAGCCATGTTAAATGAGGAATTCGAATTATATTTCCAACCATTGGTGGAGCCGCAAAAGGGGGTTATCAACGGTGCAGAAGCGTTAATTCGTTGGCATCATAAAGAATGGGGCCTTGTGTCACCTGGTGAATTTATTCCATTAGCGGAAGAAAACCATATGATTCACATCATTACAGATTGGGTGATTAAAAAAGCATGTGCGTTGTTACAGCACTGGAAGCAGCAAGGGCATGTGCTGCGAACAATTAGTATTAAGATATCGCCAATCCGTCTGATGAAAAAGGGCTTTATTCAGTTTGTCCAAGAGCAATTACAGGTAAATTCGATTGACGCTCATTATATACAGTTCGAGATTAGCGAAAGTACCATCTTAAAAAATAGTACAAGTGTGATGACCGTTCTTAAAGAATTACAAGACATCGGTGTCAAAATTGCTATTGGTGATTTTGGAACAGGCTACTCATCCTTAGAATCATTGCGAACATTCCAACCAACGACACTCCATATCTATGAAGCGTTTATCCGTGAAATTCGTCATGACCGTCCGATTGAAAATGGACTCATTTCAGCAACGATTTATTTAGCCAAAATGCTTGGTATTCAGGTTGTGGCAAAAGGAGTTGAAAGTTACGAACAATTTATCTTTTTAAAGCAGCAAGAATGTGATTATTTGCAAGGTAGTATTTATACGAAGGCTGTTCCCGCGAAAGCTTTTGAAAAAATGCTGGCACAAGGCATTTTAACACCACAAAAAGCGATTGTTCATAAAAAACCTGTGGTGGAGCGACGCAAATATTATCGTTTTCAATTCCCGGCCTATGTGAAGGGCTTCATGACAATTATCGAAATGAATGAGCAAAAAATTAATATCGGTCATACCCCGATCATCATTGAAAATATTAGCTTAGGCGGCATGAAGATTCGCTCTTCTTTGAAGCTACCCGTTAATCAAACGATGAAATTTAAATTTAGCTTTATTTTAATGAATCAATCATTTAACCTAGAGGGTACTTTTAGATGGACCTTAGAAGAAAAATACCAAATCTATTCTTATGGCGTCGCCTTTAATTTGACGCAGGAGGATGAAGGAAAATTAGCCCCGATCATCAATCGAATGACAGCCTTGCATAATCACCATGAAAAAATAGAGGGAACGCCCTTTATGTATGAGGATATTGAAGCTTATTTTAAAAAATAGCTGATCATGAAGATGCCCAAATGTTCTAGAGGGCATCTTTTTTTCATGGCGTGGAATCACACGAACTAAGCGTTTGAAATACACGAAAAATGCTTATACTCTCCAGTAGAGGAGGCGTTTTATGGATAAAGTGGAGTATATGATCAAAAGCCTACAAAAAGCATTCTACCATTCCTCGGATTTGACCGTCAGACAAATAGATTGGCATGAAGGGGACACGGCTATTTTATGCTTTTACGCTTCTCTTGTTGATGCGAAGGAAGTCCAAAAAATACTGGATACCATTTATGCACGTTTAGATACAGAAAAACCTTTTTGGAGTGAAACCCTACTTACAACACTCGATAATTTTGCGCTACCGCAAGCGATTGAACGGGTTTGCCAAGGTGAAACGCTCGTGATTTTGCCTGATACGGGAAAAATGCTGACGTTAGCGATTACCAATGAAGTTCGTCGTAATCTTGAGGAGCCAAACAATGAACATATTCTGCGAGGCTCCCATGAGGGTCTTGTGGAGCGGGCGGATACCAATTTAACATTGATACGAAAGCGAGTGAATAATCCCGCTCTTGTGGTCAAATCTTTTACAATTGGACAACAAACTAACACTAAAGCTTATTATCTCTATATGGATGGGGTTATACAGCCTGAAACCTTACAAGAGATGGAAAAGCGGATTGCAGACATTAAAATCGACTATTTTTATAGTATTGGCCAGTTAAGTGATGCACTAGAGGATTCCGTGTTATCGCCATTTCCACAATTGTTAAATACAGAGCATCCAGATCGTGTGGTAGCCCACTTAGTGGAGGGTAAAGTTGTGGTCATGACCAATATTTCGCCGTCTGCCTTGATTGGCCCTGTGACATTTTTCTCTTTCTATCAAACACCTGATGACTATAATAGTCGGGTAGTGGTTGGCTCTTTTTATAAAATAGTGCGTTTACTGTCGTTTGTAACGGCGGTTTTTTTACCAGCATTTTATATTGCTGTGATTAGCTTTCACTTTGAGGTATTACCCTTAGAATTAAGTAATCAAGTAAAAAATGATGTTAATGATATACCTTATCGACCGTTAATTGAAGCACTGATACTTGAGATTATTATGGAGCTCATTCGAGAATCAAGTATTCGTTTACCACAATCAGTAGGGCAAACGATTGGGATCGTAGGGGGGTTAGTGATAGGAGATGCCATTGTAAGTGCGGGACTCGTGTCGAACTTAATGGTCATTGTTGTCGCCTTAACGGCCATTTCAAGCTATGTTGTCCCGTCCGTTGAATTGAATAGCACGATTCGCATGATCCGTTTTCCGTTTATGCTACTTGCCTCATTATTTGGGTTTTTAGGCATTGTGGTAGGAGTTGTCATCCTATTAATTCATTTAATTAGTTTAACGTCATTGAAACAGCCGTATTTTTCACCTATCGTACCATTTCAACCGAAAGCTGTTTATAAAATTTTTTTACGCTGGCCATTTATTAGACCGACAGTCCAAGTTACTTCCTTTCAACCACCGAAGGATGAAAAGGGAAAAAATGAGGATACACCATGAATTTTTCTCTATCAAAGGCACAATTTTTTTTACTACTCTTTATCATTCAGACAGGTGTTGTCTACATTGCCTTTCAAACACCGTTAATCATATACAGTCAACATAGTGCATGGTATGTCTTCTTCCTTGCTAGCATCTTCCATTACGGCTTGCTGTTATTTTTTGAACGCTATTATCAATTTTTCTTTTTAAATGGGTTCTTTCGCTGGGTCTATCTGATCTATTGGTTATTAATAACAGCTGTATTAATTGCCTATATGGGGTATGTTCTGGCCTCATGGGTCTTGCCCCGAACACCTGAATGGATTGTTGTCATGATGATTGTAGGGCTATCTTTGTATGCCAATTTAGTTAGACCAGAAACCATCATCAATATTGGTGTCATGCTAATTCCTATCATTTTCCTCTTTGTCATTTTTTTAATGCTGGCTATTCCAGATTTAACGTGGAGTAATCTTTTTCCCGTTGAGTGGAACAATACTAGGCAAATCATGGCGGGCATGATTCATAGCATGTATGCCTTTTTTGGGATTGAAATGTACCTCCTTTATCGTCCATTTCTCAAACAGGATTTACAGGTGAAGGGAAAGCCCTTATTGATTTATCAACTCGTCATTTTTATCTTTTATTTTATTTCGGTTGTCTTTACACAAATGTTCTTTGCTTTGGAGGAGGTTCAACTAATACCAGAGCCTATTATGTATATTTTAAAATCACAGGAAGTGAATTTTGTAAAACGGCTGGATATTTTTTTCATCTATATTTGGCTTTCTTGGTCCATTGTTACGGTCATGATCTACGGTTTGTCCTTTCGTGTGCTTTATTTGTCAAAAAAACGGAAGCATCCGAAACGAAGTATTGTTTTTTTTCATCTTCTCTTAGCCATCCTGCCGCTATTTGTCATGCAATTTCAGCGCATTGAGTTTATCAAAAATTCTATACACTACGTACTCATTGTGTTTACGATTCTACTACCAATGATGATAATTTGTTGGAATAAATGGAGGGGAAAACGTGTATCGTAAAGGGATTATGCTCCTCTTGTCTATGTTACTTTTAGCTGGCTGTTGGGATGAACGACTTTATAAAAACGCTTCCGTTGTGACGCTCGTTGGGGTGGACGGATATATAGGGGCATACAAGGGATATTATGCCTATCCGAATACAGCAGCTCAGCAAAATGAAGTGATTGAAGCGGACGGCATTTCACCAAGAGATGTACGGAATCAAGCCAATTTAAAAGTAGAACAAACACTTGATTTATCTGAACTATCGACCATCCTTGTATCGGACCAAACGGTAAGAGAGCCTCTTTATGATATTTTGGATATTTATTTTCGTGATCCCCAAAACCCGATTTCGATAAAAATTGCTGTAACAGAAGGGGATGTCAAGCCGTTTATAGAGCTAACAAAGGATTTAGCAGGGGGGGCAGGAGGCTATTATGAACGTTTTATGGAAAGCACAGAGGAAAATACAATTTTTCCGAAATTAGATTTACAGACGGTTGGCTCCATGCTATTTGAACAGACAATTGATATAGCACTACCGTATATTCAGTTAAGTGAGGATAAAAAGCATGCTGTTGCGGCAGGTGTCGCTTTGTTCTCAGGTCAAACGTTTACGGGTACAATATTAACACCAAAACAATCTCTCACGATGCTTCTCTTAATGAATCAACCTAGCAAACAAGCGCGGATGAGCTATATGTGGAAGCATGATGGAAAATCGATGCCAATCACGGCTGATGTTATTCATATCAAGCGTCAATGGACGGTGAATGAGGAATTAAAAAGAATAGACATGGATTATCTCATAGAGGTAGAAATTGAGGAATTTGCACATGACCATTTATATAAAGACCCCGTTTTCAAGGAGGTTCAGCAGTTGATTCAAGATCATGTGCAGGGAGAGTTTGAGGAGGTTTTGCGGATTCTTCAAGGTCAGCAATCGGATACGTTGGGGATTGGTCGATATATTCGTGCCTATCACCCCAAAATGTTTCAGAAGGATTGGCATGCTGTCTATGCATCCTTACAGCTAGTGCCGTCTGTTCAAGTGAAAATCATTCGTACAGGTGTTTTACGCTAAAAAAATCGCCTTTCTCAAGTTAGAGAAAAGCGATTTTTTGTTGTTAAACAGTGACTCTTTTTTGAACAACCAATAGACGGATTAAAAGAGTAATTGCGCCCATTGTTAAACCTGCCACAAGGCCAATCCAATAGCCAAATGGACCGAAATCCGTATGTGTGGCAAGGGTATACCCAACTGGCAAGCCAATTACCCAATAAGATATAATGGCCATGATAAACGTGATCATAACATCTTTATAGCCTCTCAATGCGCCTTGTACTGGTGCTTGTATTGCATCAGATAGCTGGAAAATAGCTGCGTAGACTAAAAATTGTACGGCATACTCAAGTACCATCTGATCTGTCGTATACATATGTGCTACAGGTTCACGTAAAATAAACAAGATGCAAGCTGATATAAAGCTAAATAAAATGGCTGTGCCGACACATAGATAACTATACATACGAGCATCTCGCATGCGACCAGCGCCGATCTCAAAACCTACTAATATTGTGACACCCATAGAAATACTGAGCGGAACCATGTATAACAGAGAAGTGAAATTGATGGCAATCTGATGGGCTGCTATGATTTCTGTGCTAAAATTACTCATCATCATGGTCACAGCAGAAAAAATACTTGTTTCTGCAAATAGGGAAATACCGATCGGAACCCCAATCAATAAAATTTCCTTCCATCTAAGCCATTCAAGCTTAGGCCAATCATGAAACAGACGGAATCGTTCGAACGGTACTCGTTTAGCGATGATCCATACTGTAATCATGAATATTAGCCAGTACGTTATTGCTGTCGCTACACCAGCTCCGACGCCGCCAAGCTCAGGCGCACCAAATTTGCCGAAAATAAAGATATAGTTCAGCACGATATTAATGGGTGTTGTCATTAAGGTAATGATCATCGTGACCCGTGTCTGACCAAGGGCGTCAATAAAGCAACGCATAACAAAAAATAAGAAAAGTGGCAAAAGACCCGCACACATCGCATAGATGTAGCCTTTTGCAATGCTATGTACAGCAGACTCTAAGTTCATCTTACTAAGTATCCAATCAATGCCAAAGAAGAGTCCTGTAAAAATAAGGATCGCCAGCAATATGGCGACATAAATGCCTTGCTGGACTGCCTTTTTTGCATCCATCTCTTTTTTCGCTCCCACAAGCTGTGAGACAATTGGCGTAATAGCTAGGAGTATACCTGAAAGTCCAGTATAAATCGGCATCCAGATAGAGGAACCAATCGAAACACCTGCTAAATCAACCGTCCCGTAACGACTGGACATTAAAATATCAAAAAATGAAATAAGATAAATAGCTACCTGTGTCACTAAAATAGGGACAATCATTTTTAAGAGTAGCACGTATTTTTCCTTAATTGTGGATGTTTGATACATATTTTCTACTTCCTTCATGAACATAATGAACAAGTATAGCATATGTAAAGAGAGAAAAGCTGAAATTTTCATGCTTCATCTATATCTTTTCGTCAGCATATAGTAAAATAGAACACTGTAAACAAAAAGTAGTGCTAACTACAATGGTTTTTAAGGAATAGGAGAATTTGTGTGAAACAACAAACAATCATTTTAACCGGTGGTGGGACAGCTGGCCATGTATCGTTAAATCAGGCGATACTCCCGTCTTTACTAGAACTTGGTTATGATGTCCACTATATTGGCTCAGAGCAAGGTATTGAAAAAGAATTAATTGGCGAGGCGTTCCCCGATGTTCCGTTTTATGGCATTGCGAGTGGTAAATTGCGTCGTTATTTCTCCATGAAAAATTTTACAGATCCATTTAAAGTGCTTGCTGGAATGATGCAGGCTTTTCGTATTATTAAAAAAGTGAAGCCACAGGTTGTCTTTTCAAAGGGAGGGTTTGTCTCTGTACCCGTTGTGATGGCAGCGAAATTAGCAGGTGTGCCAGTCGTCATCCATGAATCTGATGTAACACCTGGTCTTGCTAATAAAATAGCCTTACCTTTTGCTTCACATGTATTCACAATTTTTGAAGAAACTCTGAAGCATTTACCTCAAGAGAAGGCTACTTGCACAGGCTCCATTATTCGTCCTGAGTTATTTGAGGGAGAAAGAGCAAGGGGGCTAGCTTTCTGCGGCTTTTCTACTTTAAAGCCTGTTTTACTTGTTATGGGAGGGAGTTTAGGCTCTGTTGTCTTAAATGAGGCACTACGTAAAAACTTACCAGAGCTCCTCAAGCAATTTCACATCATTCATTTATGTGGGAAGGGGAATTATGATGAAGCACTGGAGGCAATGCCAGGCTACAAGCAATTTGAGTATGTGACAACTGAGTTACCTGATTTATTGCATGCTGCAGACTTTATTGTGTCACGAGCAGGCTCTAACTCCATTTTTGAATTTTTAGCGCTTCACAAGCCGATGCTATTAGTACCTCTCTCAGCGCAAAAAAGTCGTGGAGATCAAATTTTAAATGCCAACTTGTTTAAAAAACAAGGTTACGCAGAAGTGTTACAGGAAGACGAGTTGACAAAGGAATCTTTTATGAAGTCTGTTCATACACTAACAGAGCGTAAAGTGGAAATGGTGGAGACAATGGCAAAAACGCAAAAACCAAAAACACCAGATGAAATGGCGTCATTAATTTTACGGTACAAGAAATAAGTGCTATTTGAAAAAAGAAAAGAAGCTATGAGGTAGGTCGAAATGACAAAACCTTATAGCTTCTCTTTTATATATACACACTACATTGCTTGCTCTTCGCCTTCTTGCATTTGGTGTGCCGTTGTTAGGTAGAATAAATCTTTTGGAATTTTAAATAAATTAAATTGTGCCTCACCGCTATTAACCTGCGCTAATAATGTTGGATGACTTTCATTGGCACTCACCACATAGGGAAGCTTTAAAGCAGCACGCTGTGATTTTAAATTTTCAACACGTATACGGAGAAAGACCGTATGAAAATTATAGTCAAAAAATAACTCGTTCAAAAATAACATTTTTGCTTTTTGATTATAACCTTTACCTTGGTAAGGGAGTCCAATCCACGTTCCTAGAAAGCCTGCACCGTCCTCCACATCGTGAATACTAATGGTGCCGATTGGTTGACCCCAATCATCAGTTATGGTCCTCGAGATAGCGAGTCCTCTCGCTTCCTCTTCAATCAGTTGTTTTGTCATAAACCAATATTCATCAGCGGATGTGGCTTTTTGACGGACAAAAGGGAATACAGAAGGGTGTGATAATAGCTCATAAAGCTCTGTACATTCATGCAGGTCTCGATGTTTAAGCATACGAAACGCCTCCTTTACTAGGGTAGTTAAAACAATTCCGTTGAAGCATAAAGAAGAAAACTAAAATTCGTACTGGAATTAAAACCCAAAGAACTAGACGTTATAACTATGATATTCCATAATCTCCCGCTGTCTTACTGATTTCGACCATACCGAAAAAAGGCTAGTTTTTTAAATATAATATAACATATAAACTGCTTGATGCAATCATTTTGCTCGTAAAAAAACAAAATTTGAGTTTAATAGTCAGTAAATTCTGATAAATGAAATGTGATTATCCATAATATTGTTGTTTTTTAGCATTAAGACTAACCTATCAATTTTAACTAATATTAATCATTTATCTACATCTTTAGTAGGATTGTTGGCTTGTTATAATAGGTAATATATCAAATATTATCCTTAAAAGGATATAATTTTTACGATTCTAGAAAGGTAATTTTTTATTTTTATGTTATAATAGTAGTATTATTTTTAATCTAACAACACATACATACGAACATTTCTATCATGATGGCAATGGCTTTTCTGGAGGTGACAGCATGGAGTATATTTTAAGCGAAGATTTCTTTAACTCATTATTTATTGGCAAGGATTTTGTTTTTCTCGTGAAAAAAGTAGGGGACGATTATCAATATATTCGCTTAAATCAAGCAGCTCAGGATCTGTTATCGAATGAGGCGATTGGTAAAATGATTTCGACCGTTACCTCAAAGCGTAATTTTTTGATCATTCAGAAAAATTACCATGAGGCCATTAGAGAACATAAACAGGTTGACTATGTAGATTATGCATATGTTCAGTCGGAGGTTCGTAAATATGAAACATCCGTCAGACCGTTGAAATATAAGAACGAAGACTATATTTTAGCCATCACGAAGGAAATACTTTATGACCGCAGTATTGAAGATAAATTTTTATTTATGCGGTCCATGTTTGACCATGCCTTTTTCTCAACAGTCATTTTATCGGCTGAAGGAATGATATACGAAGTGAATTCAAGCTTTATGGAAGATTTTCAATTAGATAATGAAACCGTCAAACAGAAAATGTTTGTGGATTTACCGATTATTCCAAAGGAAGAAGTTGAACAAATAAAAATTTGTTTGCAGAAAGCTGCAAGAGGGGAAAACGTTGGCGAGAAGTTTATTAAATTGCATACATTGGACCAGCAGGAACGCATGTATTTACTGTCACTATCACCAGTGATGCAGGATGATAATTCCTTTGCCATATTTCTTATCATGCAAGATTTTACACAATTTACTTTACAAAAAGCAGAATTACGCTCGAAGTCTCACGGGCTAGAAGTATTTAAATCTGCATTAAATTCAGCTACAGCCATTGCTGTATTAGATCATAAGGGTAACATTACCGAAGTGAGTGAGATGTTTTTACAGGCTTCTGGCTACACGGCGGAGGAGTTAATCGGTCAGCCCTACGCATTGATCGAACCACGATTCCGTGGGCAAGACCTTTTTCAAATAATTGAAGATAAGCTGGACACGATGGGAATGTGGCGTGGAGAACTTTGCTATCGAACGAAATATCATGCCGATTACTGGGTAGAAACTACCATCGTTCCATTAAAAGATGAGTTTGGTCAAATCGAACAAATTTTAACCATTAACTATGATATTACGGATAAGAAAAGAATGTTCACAGAATTAAAAAATATTGAACGTACTTTCAGACTCATCACAGAAAATACAAATGATTTAATTGTGATTACAAATGAGGATGGCATCATTATTTATGCTTCCCCGTCCTATGGTATTTATTTAGGTTATGAAAATGTAGAGCTACAAGGACAGTTTTACAGTGACATTATTGATCGAGAAAGTAAAGGCGAATGGCAAACATTCTTGAATAATTATACAGGGCAAACAGATTCACAGTTTGAGCTTTTACTGAAGGCGAAAGATGGAACACCGATATGGACAGAAGGAAATGTCACGGTTGTGCACGACCCTGAACGTGAAAAAGTTTCTCAAATTATGATGGTGTCTCGTGAAATTACACATCGCAAAGAAAGGGAAAATGATTTGCTGTATTTAGCCTATCACGACGCTTTAACACAGCTACCTAATCGGCGTTTTTTAGAAAAGGAGTTTCCTAAAATCCTAGCAGAAGCAAATGAAAATCAAACCTGTGTGGCGATGCTCTATATAGATGGTGATGATTTTAAAGAAGTAAATGATCGCTTTGGCCATGAGACGGGCGATGCGTTTATTCAGCGATTCGGCAGTTCCTTGAACAAAACAGTTCGAAGCCATGATATGGTTATTCGAATAGGTGGCGATGAATTTATTGTCATCTTAACTGGCTTAACAAGAGATCAGGAAAAAAGACATCATCAAATTATGCATATTATTCGACGGATTCGCGATGAATTAGCAGAAGGCTGGATGATAGAGGACCATCTTTTTACACCAACTGCTTCAATTGGCATTGCCTATTACCCAGACCATGCTCGAACATTGGATGAGCTAATGGATTTAGCTGACCAAGCATTATATAAATCAAAAGAGTCGGGGAAAAACAACCTCTCCATTTCAGATATACACTAAAAAGTCTGTCCACAAGGTTTTCCTTGTGAGACAGACTTTTTATTTGATGTTATGCTATAACAGTATAGGGATAAAAATCCTACATCGTTATTTTGGAATAGAAGGTGATATGATGCCTAAGAAGATATTGTTGGTAGAAGATGAAAAGCATATCGCTCGCTTTGTCGAACTTGAATTACAACACGAAGGCTATGAAGTAAAAACTGCCTTTGATGGTCGAGAAGGATTGGCTTTGGCAACATCGGAAAATTTTGATGTACTTTTACTGGATGTGATGTTACCAAGTATTAATGGGATTGAGATTTGCCGTCGTATCCGAACACAATCACAAGTACCAATCATTTTATTAACGGCACGAGATGCTGTGATGGATCGTGTAGCAGGACTCGATGCAGGGGCTGATGACTATATCGTCAAACCTTTTGCGATAGAAGAGCTGCTGGCTAGGATACGGACGATTTTACGTCGTGTCACGCCAGAGCAGACAAGCAGTGAATCTTTATGCCTACGGGATATTGAAATAGATGTAGCTGCCTATGAAGTTTTCGTTCAGGGGAATAAACTTGATCTAACAAAGACAGAATATGACTTATTGAAACTATTAATCGAGCACAAAAATAGAGTATGTACACGAGAGCATATTTTAACATCCGTTTGGGGCTATGATACGGATATCGAAACCAACGTGGTAGATGTTTATATCAGACATTTACGTACAAAGCTCCCTGGGGCGATGAATGATTATATTGAAACCGTTCGCGGTGTTGGGTATGTGATGCGAGAATGAATAAGTTAAGAAATTATTTACGTCAGCAGTCCCTGCAAAAAAAATGGATGCTGACCTCAAGCAGTGTCATCTTTATTAGCTTTACGATTATTTGTGTAGTCGTCTATGTTTCTCTACATACATGGTTATTAAATGATGAGGAGAGTAAGGTCAATCGGACAAGTAAGGATATCATCTCTTTTTTAGAGTCCCAAGGTCCTACAATTACCATTCAGCAAATTCAGCAAAATACAGGCTTGCTCAAATCGATTGCGGATCGTGATGAGACGGTCCGAATATTTAATGCTGATGGGGTGGATATTTTACGAATCAATGATACCTCTGCTGCTGCACCACTTAATTCGTTGCAAGAAATTTTTGAGATGACCATTGATAAGCAGGATGTGCTGGTCATCAATGAACCGATTCGGATGGGCTTTTTCCAAGGCTATATTCAGGTGATTCATCCGTTAACTAGTTTTCAATCTCTCATGCATTATCTTTTGACAGCCATGCTGATTGCAGGGTTAGGAGCCTTAGTGTTATCTGGCTCTATTGGCTATTATCTAGCGAACTATTTAATGAAGCCACTACACGAATTGCGTGCATCCATGAAAACTGTGATGGATCAAGGATTTAAGGAGCCTATACAGCTAACCTATACATCACATGACGAAATTGGTGATTTACTAAAGATGTATAATGCCATGATGAACGAGCTGCAAATCTCATTTACCCAGCAGCAGCAATTTGTCGCCGATGCTTCTCATGAGCTGCGTACACCGATTCAAGCAATTGAAGGGCATCTTTCTCTTTTAAAAAGATGGGGCAAACATGATCCTGCCATATTAGAGGAATCCATTGATACCTCCTTAACAGAAATTGCTCGTATGCGCAAAATGATTGAGGAATTATTAGAACTTGCACGGCGTGAGGAAAAAGATGAAACAAGTGAGGCCAATGCATTAGTGGTCATCGAAGCAGTGATGGATGAGGTAAAGCTTTTTCATCCACAAGCGCGAATATCGCTGTCGAAACATGGTGAAATTGGTCCGTTATTTATCACCGAAAATGCACTAAGTCAAATCGTTCGTAATATAATAGAGAATGCCATTCGTTATTGTGAAAAAATTCCTGAGATACAAATTTCTATTTCTGTTGCTGGAAATTATGCATGTTTAGAAATTACTGATAATGGTATAGGAATAGCACAAGACAATATTCCGTTTATCTTTGATCGTTTTTATCGAGTGGATGAAGCAAGAAATCGCCAAATTGGTGGAACAGGCTTAGGGCTTAGTATTTCGAAGATGTTACTTGAAAAATACAATGCCACAGTAGAAGTCAAGAGTGAGGTTAATATTGGAACCGTTTTCTCGCTGAAAATCCCGCTAAAATATTAAGAAAAATACACGCTTTATTTCATTATTCTATCCTTTGCGAAAAAAATTGCTTAATTTGCTAAAAAGAGTTGTATTTTTTGTGAAGAGTAGTAAGATTGAGATGGAAAAAACGTTCTTTAAAATATGGAAAAGTAGTGAGAAACATTCTTTTAAAGAACGGCTAAATATTATATAATTAATTGCAATTTAATTAATGGAACTGCCGAAAGGCAAAATTTGGAGGTCATTTTTCATGTCGAACAACGTTACAACTGTAAGTTCTCCATGGTCAGCTTTCTCTGGTCCTAACCTAGGATATGTGATGGAGCAATACGACTTATTCTTACAGTCTCCTGAAGAAGTAGAACCGGAGTTAGTTTCTTTATTCCAACAATTTGGTGCACCAGTAGTAGTAGAAGGTGAAGTAGCTGTAGCTAGTCATACAGCAGCGGCTCCTGCTGGCGATTACAAAAAAGTGTTAGCCGCTGTAAAACTAGCAGATGCAATTCGTTCACGCGGTCATTTAGCAGCAGATATCTATCCTCTGAAAAACCGTGAACTACAAACAGCTCAAATTGAAGAAAGCGCGTTCAACTTAAGCGCTGCAGATTTAGCTGAAATTCCTGCAGCAATCTTCTTCAAAGATGTGCCAGCAAACGTGAAAAATGGTAAGGATGCAATCGACTATTTAAAAGCTATTTATACAGATAAAGTAGCATTTGAATATGGTCACGTAGTAGCTACTGAAGAACGTGATTGGATTCAAGCGCAAATCGAATCAGGCTCATTCAAACAAGCATTATCTGCGGATGAGAAGAAAGCCTTATTAGATCGTTTAACTCGCGTTGAAAATTTCGAGAAATTTATTCATAAAACTTTTGTAGGACAAAAGCGTTTCTCTGGTGAGGGCTTAGATACGCAAATCGTTCTATTTGATGAAATTATTAAAACGGCAGAAGCAAAAAATGTGGAAAACGTACGTATTGGTATGGCACACCGTGGTCGCTTAAACGTTTTAACACACATTTTAAATAAACCTTATGACATGATGTTCTCTGATTTTGCACATGTTTCCAATGATTTATTTATGCCAGAGCATGGCCGCCTTGAAATTACAAAAGGTTGGACAGGTGATGTGAAATACCACATGGGTGCTTCTTACAACCGTGAATCCGGTATGAATGTGAAATTGGCTTACAACCCATCTCACTTAGAAGTGGGCAATCCAGTAGTACTTGGTGCTACTCGTGCAACACAAGATGATACATCTAAACCAGGGCAACCTATTTTTGACCGTACAAAGGGCTTAGGCATTCTTGTACACGGTGATGCTGCATTCCCAGGTCAAGGGATTGTAACAGAAGTGTTAAACTTCGCTAAAACAGAAGGCTTTACAACAGGTGGAACAATCCATATTATCGCAAACAATATGATTGGATTCACAACAGAACATTATGATTCTCGTTCTTCTGTGTATTCTTCTGACCCTGCAAAAGGCTATGAAGTACCAGTAATCCATGTTAACGCAGATAGCCCAGAGGCAGTAGTGCAAGTTGGTCGTTTTGCGGCAAACTACCGTCAAACATTTGGCAAAGACATTATTGTGGACTTAGTAGGTTACCGTCGCCATGGTCATAATGAAACAGATGACCCAACAGTGACAAACCCAGAAACATACAAATTAGTGTCTAAACATGAAACAGTGCGTGCATTATATGGTGCACAATTAGTGGCAGAAGGTCTTGTAACTGCTGATGATGTAGCTGCACTAGATACAGCTATCTATGCAGAAATGCAAGCAGCCTATGACCACGTCAAAGAAATGGCAGAAAAAGATGATCATCATCATTTAGAAATGCCAGAAGAATTAAAAGTAGAGTTCCCACAAATTGATACAGCAGTAGGTGCGGAACGTTTAGAAAAAATCAATGAAGAGCTTTTAGTGTTTGAAGAAAACTTCGAACCACAGAAAAAGCTTGGTAAAATCTTAGAAAAACGCCGTGATGCTTATGCGTCTGCAAAAGTTGACTGGGGTCATGCTGAAACTTTAGCGTATGCAACGATTATTCAAGATGGCACACCAGTACGCTTTACAGGTCAAGATGCACAACGTGGTACATTCTCTCAACGTCACTTAGTACTGCATGATAAAAACAATGGCAATGTCTTCACACCACTACACCATATTTCTGGTGCGAACGCATCCTTTACAGTACACAACTCTCCGCTGACTGAAGCTGGGGTGGTAGGCTTTGAGTATGGTTACAACCTAGAAAATAGCCATGTACTAACAGTATGGGAAGCACAATTCGGTGACTTTGCGAATATGGCACAAGTGATGTTTGATAACTTTATTTCAGGGGCACGCTCAAAATGGGGTCAAAAATCTGGTCTAGTTATCCTTTTACCTCATGGTTATGAAGGTCAAGGTCCAGAGCACTCTTCAAGCCGTATGGAACGCTATTTACAAATGTCAGCTGAAAATAACTGGTTTGTAGCGAACTGTTCAAATGCAGGAAACTACTACCACTTATTACGCCGTCAAGCAGCATTATTAGGTACAGAAGGGGTACGTCCACTTGTAGTCGTATCACCAAAATCATTATTACGTCACCCATTAGCTGCGGCGAATGCTGAGCAATTAGCAAATGGTTCATTCCAAGAAGTGATTGAACAACCAGGCTTAGGGGCTAAACCAGAAGCTGTAGAGCGTATCGTTTTAGGTACAGGTAAAGTGATGATTGACTTAGCAGAGCGCGTGAAAGACGGCGAAGGCTTCGATCACCTACACATTATTCGTGTAGAACAACTTTACCCATTCCCAAAAGAGCAAGTAGCTGGTATCATTGCTAAGTATCCTAATGCAAAAGAGATTGTTTGGGTACAAGAAGAACCTAAAAACCAAGGCTCATGGAATTATGCATTAGAAACATTATATGAACTTTCAGAAGGTAAAAAACTTCGCTATGTAGGCCGTCCTGCAATGAGCTCAACTTCTGAAGGGGATGCAGATTCTCATAAAGCAGCACAAGCAGCTCTTATTGAAGAAGCGGTTGCTGAGCCAGTAAAGGTTAAATAACATATATCAATTTTTGAAACCGGGCTACTTGCCCTTAAGCAGTAGCCCTTCTATGTGCGTCATGCACGTTAATCAAAGGAGGAAATGAAAGTGGCTGAAATTAAAGTCCCTGAATTAGCAGAATCGATTACAGAAGGTAGTATCGCACAGTGGGTAAAAAAAGTGGGCGATCGCGTTGAAAAAGGTGAATTCATCGTTGAACTTGAAACAGATAAAGTAAACGCTGAGATCATTTCTGAAGAAGCAGGTGTATTAACACAAATTTTAGCTGAAGAAGGCGATACTGTACTAGTTGGTCAAGTTATCGCAGTAGTAGAAGCAGGCGAAGGCGCAGCAGCAGCTCCAGCAGCGGCAGCACCAACTGAGGCAGCACCTGCACCAGCAGCGCCACAAGCAGCACCTGCACCAGTTGCAGCAGCTCCAGTAGTAGAAGAAACTTCTGGTGAGCGTGTAGTTGCATCTCCAGCAGCACGTCGTCTTGCACGTGAAAAAGGTATTGACCTTGCAGCGGTATCTCCAGTAGATCCACAAGGACGTGTACGTGTACAAGATGTAGCAGCTCATGGTACAGCACCAGCTGTAGCACCAGCAGCAGCACCTACATCCGTAGCAACTTCAGGTGGCCCAGTAGTATTCACACCAGCAGCTAATTCTGACCGTGTAACAATTGAAAAAATGAGCCGTCGTCGCCAAACAATTGCAAAACGTTTATTAGAAGTTAAACAGTCAACAGCAATGTTAACAACATTCAACGAAATTGACATGACAAACATCATGGCACTTCGTAAACGTAAACAAGAAGAGTTTGTAAAAGCAAACGACATCAAACTTGGTTTCATGTCATTCTTCACTAAAGCTGTTGTTGCAGCACTGAAAAAATACCCATACGTAAACGCTCAAATCTCTGGCGATGAAATTCATTTAAATAACTTCTTTGATATCGGTATTGCTGTATCGACTGAAGAAGGTTTAGTCGTACCAGTTGTACGCGATGCAAATAGCAAAAACTTTGCAGAAATCGAAAAAGATATTGCTAACTTAGCGACAAAAGCTCGTGATAAAAAATTAGGCTTAAATGACATGGCTGGTGGATCATTCACAATCACAAATGGTGGTGTATTCGGTTCATTAATGTCAACACCAATTATGAACGGTACGCAAGCTGGTATTTTAGGTATGCACTCAATTGTAAACCGTCCAGTTGCAGTAAATGGTGAAGTTCAAATCCGTCCAATGATGTATGTAGCTCTTTCATACGATCACCGTATCATCGATGGTAAAGATTCTGTAGGATTCTTAAAAACAGTTAAAGAATTAATCGAAAATCCTGAAGATTTATTATTAAATTCATAATCCCATTAAACCCTGCGAACAATGTTCAGCAGGGTTTTTTGTATGACGAAAGGTATTGACCGATTCTATGCTTGAAAGAGTACGAATGTTACATCGTTTAGAGGAGCAAAGAAAGAAAAAAATGCAACTTTTCTCACATATAGAACATACTCTATAATAAATATTTATTGTAATTTTCAGAAATATCAACAAAAGTTCAACGATTTAAAGTGGAAGCAGAACGCACAATATCCTAATATTGTCATTAGTCAGAAAAATGTTAAAATCGTCTTGACGAACATATTAGTTTTATAGTAGTATCTAAATATCAATTAAATAAACAAACCTCACAAATTGTTACCAGTGAGGTAGAGGCGCGGTATTTATTAGTTCATTGTTGAGTAAAAGCAAGCGAAGACGCAATGAAGAAGGAAATATCGCCGAAGTATAAAAGGAGCTCGTACTTTTATACTGGGTCTGCAGTGAATAAGTGCAGGACTGTCCTAGTAAATGGATTTCCAGATTTACTAGGTTGTGCTATCTCGGAAACATGGAAATTATAGTGAGGATTTGGGCAACTGTCATAAAAGGTAAGACCTAAGTTCAATAAACTTAGGTCTTTTTTAGTACAGTTGTCTTATTTTTTTACAGAAAAGGGGAGTTTTTCATGAAAAGAAAATGGTTGTTAGTAATGATCTCTATCATGACGGCAATTGTGCTAGCTGCATGTGGCACAAGTGACAAAAAAGAGGGCGGTTCAAGTGATGCTGGAACTGACAAAGAAGAAGGCGGCGGTGAATTCCGAATTGGAATGGAGGCTGGCTACCCACCGTTCAACTGGACACAGCAAGACGATGCAAATGGCGCAGTGAAAATTGCGGATAATGCAGAGTACGCAGGTGGCTATGATGTACAAATGGCAAAGAAAATCGCTGAAGGTCTAGGCAAAGAGTTAGTCATTGTTAAAATGGAGTGGGACGGTTTAGTTCCAGCGCTACAATCAAACAAAATTGATGCAATTATTGCAGGTATGTCACCAACAGAAGAACGCAAGAAAACAATTGATTTTACAGAAAACTATTATACTTCTGATTTTGTTATGGTTATTAAAAAAGGTAGCAAATATGAAGGGGCAAAATCGATTCAAGACTTCTCAGGTGCTAAAATTACATCACAATTAAATACATCAAACTACACAGTT
The DNA here is from genome assembly GCF_001043675.1 of Lysinibacillus sp. LK3. Taxonomy (NCBI): domain Bacteria; kingdom Bacillati; phylum Bacillota; class Bacilli; order Caryophanales; family Bacillaceae; genus Lysinibacillus; species Lysinibacillus sp. LK3. The sequence goes on along the minus strand of NZ_LDUJ01000015.1, from coordinate 113,428 downwards.
ATCGATCAAATTAAAGGCGTAGAAAAACAAACAGCAATGGAGAGCTTCCCAGCAATGCGTGTGGCGTTAGAAGCAGGTAAAATTGATGGCTATGTAGCTGAACGTCCAGAGGGCATTTCGGCTTCTGCTGCCAACGATAAATTCACATATGTAGCATTTGAAGAAGGCTTTGATACAGACCTATCAAATACTTCAATTGCTGTAGGCTTACGTAAAGATGATGCAAATCGTGAAAAAATCAATGAAATCCTAAAAGGCATTTCAGAAGATGATCGTCAAGCGATTATGGAAGAAGCTATTTCTCAACAACCCGCAGCACAATAATGACATGGCACGGACTAGCAATTAGTCCGTGCATGATCATTTCATCATTATCAAAATGAGAACCTCTCTACATAATGATAATGTCCTAGCGTGACAAATCATAGAATGGTAGAAAGAGCTAGGACACAAAAGAAATAAGCGAGCAAGATGACATTGTTAGGAGGAACATCATGAGTCTTGAATGGATACTTTCAATTATTGAAAACAACTGGCAAATGTTTTTACGAGGTGCGTATTATACGTTACTGATTTCGAGTATTAGTACAATTATTGGTGCATTTATCGGATTTTTCATCGGAATTATGCATACGATTCCAGTTCGTAAAAAAGGTGTGAAATTTTATAGCTTAAAGCTCATTAATTTTATACTAACATGCTATGTTGAATTTTTCCGTGGTACACCAATGATTGTACAAGCTATGGTTGTCTACTACGGATTAGATATCGCATTCGGTATCGATATGCACTTTATTACAGCAGGTATTTTAGTCGTTTCCCTCAATACTGGGGCCTATATGGCAGAAATTGTTCGTGGTGGTATTGTATCCATTGATAATGGTCAATACGAGGCAGCATCAGCAATTGGCATGAACCACTTCCAAATTATGCTTCATGTTGTCTTACCACAAGTAGCGCGTAATGTTTTACCAGCGACAGGTAACCAATTAATCATGAATATTAAAGATACAGCCGTATTAAATGTCATTGGAGTAACGGAATTATTCTTCCAAACAAAATCAATTTCGGGTAACAACTTCCGTTATTTCGAATCATTCTTCGTTGCATGTGTTCTTTATTTCATCATGACATTTACCGCATCTCGCATCCTTCTGTATGTTGAAAAACGTCTAGATGGTCCTGATGCCTATCAAAAAGAACAAAAAGAAGCCGTATAGGGGGACGCACAAATGGCAGTCATTAAAATCGAGCATTTAAGTAAATCATTTGGACGTAACCAAGTGTTAAAAGATGTGAATTTCCAAGTGGAAAAAGGAGAGGTAGTTTGTTTAATTGGCTCCTCTGGCTCTGGTAAATCCACATTGCTTCGTTGCATAAATTTATTAGAAACGCCAAGTGGCGGTCAAATTATTTATAAAGGGGAAGACATCCTAGATGAAAAGCACAATATTCAAGAATATCGCACACATTTAGGCATGGTGTTCCAGCAGTTCAATTTATTTAACAACCACAATGTCATAAGTAATTGCACAGTGGGCCAAATCAAAGTGTTAAAACGTTCGAAAAAAGAAGCAGAAGAAACGGCGCTTAAATACTTGAAAATCGTTGGCATGGATCAATATGTGAATGCCAAGCCCCGTCAACTCTCAGGCGGACAAAAGCAGCGTGTGGCCATCGCTCGTGCCTTATCAATGAATCCTGATGTAATGCTATTCGATGAGCCAACATCCGCATTAGACCCAGAAATGGTGGGTGAGGTATTAAAGGTAATGCGTCAGCTAGCAAACGAGGGCAATACGATGCTCATCGTGACACATGAGATGGAATTTGCCAAAGAAGTAGCAGATCGTGTTGTCTTTATGGATAAAGGTGTAATTGTGGAAGAAGGCCCTCCAGCACAAGTATTAGTCAATCCACAACATGAACGTACGAAGGAATTTTTAAAGCGTACATTAAAATAAGCACAAAAAAGTGAGTCCAACCTGTTGGACTCACTTATTTTCTAGAATTCCATTCTGCATAAAGTACAAAGCAGATTGCGAATGCTACAGCAATGATAAAAAACCATTGCGGTACACCACCAAAACTCATCATAACACCTCAAATATTCATTTTTTTTGGATAGAATAGGTATAGTATTTCTTTTTTCTCCACAAAAGACCAAAAATATTATAAAATAAGCAATAGACATTAGCTTTTGCTAGTAAAGAGAGGTAGAGAGAATATGTTACATTTAAAATGGAAAGATGCGCCAACATTACGAACGGTTACTTGCAAACATACAAATGCATCGAAATACTTAGTATCAAACGTATTAACAGTAGGAAAAGAGTATGAAGTGAAAAATGAAACAGAAGAGTTCGTTTTTATCATCGACAACACAGGTAATGTCGGTGGCTACTATAAAGATTATTTTGAATAAAAACAAACAGGGTGGTTCAGAACATTTGCTGAGCCACCCATTTTTTTGTTAATCTCGCTGATAGCTGCTAGCACCCGCCACATCCTGTAGCTGTTGTTTCTCTTGTTCAGTTGCGGTATGCAGGGCAAAGACATCTTTAATTGCTGTTTGCAGCTCTTGCTGTGTTTCTTTAAACTTCGAAACTTGCTGTTCAAACGTGGGACTTGAGAAGCGATCATGAGCCCTTGATAATCGCTCCTCTAAACGTGCATAATGATGATCCATATGCATCGATAGCATCATCGCCAGTTGGTTTTTCCAGAGCGGAATCAAGGTAACGATAGAAAACTCAATTTTTTCAGCTAATGTTTGATTGGCCTGCTGAATCATACGGATTTGAGGAGCTGTTTGCAGAGCGACTTGCTGTGATACTTGTAAATCATAAATACGTTGATCGAGTCTTTCGATTTGAGCAGCAAAGTCATTTAATTGCTGGATCGCAAGTGGCTGTTTGGTAGCTTGGACACTCGTTATTTGTGCAGGTAGCTCTACCTCAATGGCTTGCTGCTTTTTCATTTGTCCTGCGGCAATCGCCGTTGCCAATTCCTCAAAAAATCCTCGATTATGGGCATAAAGCGCCTCTAAGTTTTCAACATCTTTTATCAGCTGAAGCTGTGCACGTTCTAGCTGAACGCCAATGCGTTCCACCTGTATACTAATACGTTCAAATTCTGTGAGTGTTTGCTTCACATTAGGCTCGGTTTTGCCAAAGATTTTTTTGAAAAAGGTTTGCTTTTTTGGTTCCAAAGCAGTCGGATCTACTCGATCTAACGTCTGCATTAAAGAATCCAGCATTTGACCAATTTTAGTGACATCCTTTTGCTTTACTTGAGCAAGCATGCGGTCGGCAAATTGAGACAGAGCTCGCTGTGAATCTTGCCCAAGGGACAGCAATGATTCAAAATCAGTCAAATCGATTTGACTGGCATACAGTAATGCACGACTTTGTGCAAGAGGCGATAGCGTTTCATAAGTCGCCATCGCCTCGTTTTGCGGAGTTGTTTCTAAATAGGATTGGACTAGTGGAGAAAGCCCTGGTATGGTATTTAGTTGAAATGCGTGTTCGTTTGCTGTCATTTATCATCGCCTCGCCAGTCCAATTGTTCTCTACGTCTAAGATTGGAACGATTTGCGAATTCAATCTCCATTTGCAGATGATCGATATCATTTGCAAGCGCATCCTTCAAATCAATTTGAATGGTGTCATTCAAATCAGTTAGGGTTTCACGTGTTTTGGATAAAGTTAATTGAATTTCCTTATCCTTCACTGGCTGCTTGGAAAGCATTGTATATTTATCCGTTAATTCTACAGCAGAAGGTAAGTGTGCATAGAAAAATGGTTCCACATTATAAAATTTACGTGGGTCTGTCTTGACGATTTTGACGATATTTTTGGAGATACGCGTCATTTCAAGTAGTTGTTTAAACGCTGAAACAGAACGTACACGTAAATAGTTTTGACTCAATGTTTGAATATGCTTATTAGCTGTTAATACTTGTGTTTCAATGTGTTTGAATTCTTCTTTTGTGATGCCTGCTATTTGCATGACTTTCTTTTTTTGTCTATGTTTCAGCAACGCTGTACTCGTCGCATAGGAACCCGCAAACAGTAAACCACCAAGGAAGAATCCAGGATTTGCCGCAATTGCTGCGATAGAAACAGTTGTGAGCGAAATAAGAAAGCTGGCACTATGTCTAGAGAAAAACTGTCCGACACTAAGCATTGTTTCATCCTCCTTGCTTTTCAATATGTCTATCTTCTTATACGAAATAATCGACATAAAGTTTCATTGAAAATTAATCCCTTACATAAATTTTACTGCTATTTGTGAACTTTCTCAATGATAATACATAGAATAAGTGAGTTGTTTCGATGGATAAGTCGGTTTTGTTATCCTAAGGAGCCATTCTGACATCGGAATGAGCGATTTTTTGCATCTCGGTCACTGAATAGAGGAGCGTAATTTGATTCAAGAGCGGCTTCTGCCTCAAAGCGAGCGGTTAAGTGAGATCCATGAGCGGCTCCAACTCGAAAAGGAGCGGTTTATTCTCTAAGAAGAGCATCTTCATCCAAAATGAATGAGTCTTGTATGAAACTTTTTCCAAATGAATTCGTAACTGATACAAAGGGGGATATAGGATGACGAAAATTTTTCTGGTGTCTATTACAAAAAATATGGATGAACCAGTAAGTGAACAGAAAGTGAAAGAAAAAGTCTTTGAGAAAAAATCAAAATTAAAAGCCTATTTAAACAAAGAAGGCTATATGAAGGAATCTAAAAATCAATATGTGAAAATCACTGATGAATCAATATTAGTTGCTGCCATTCAAAAAATAAAAATCAAAAAATGACGATAGATCATGTTCTTAAGAGCATGGCTTTTTTGATTTCAATAAATAGGAGAGGAGGCATCATTCAAAGAACCCATAGCCCAGTGTCAGCTCTCTAGAAAAACGGCTTCCAATTTGAATCTTTTTTGTTTGTTTTTCTTACAAACGCAATACATCGTTCTTCGCATGCACCCAATCTAATATACAAATTGCACATATCTGGTAAGTATTTAGTAGTTTTTCATGCATTATATCCGCAACAAGGACAAGTAAATTGTATTACTTCCTATGTGACAATAAAACGCCGTGTTAGTTTAAAATTTGTTGAACCCAACAACACTACAAAAAAGCCAGACATTAAACAATGTCTGACTCCATACGTATATAGCCTTTTAAATCATCGTATAATTCTAAAGAAAATGAATTGGAATTGGCTTGGGGACTAACGCCTTTTTGGACAAAAAGGAGAAATTCATTGAGTGCCTTTTCTGAGCCCTCCACTTCCACTTCAATTTGCTCTGCGTCATTCAATCGACAGTATCCTTTTAACCCTAATTCAATAGCTTTTTGCTTGATGAAGAATCGGTAGCCTGTGCCATAGACATCACCAAAAAATTTTATACTTGCTCGTTTGTTCAAGGGAATACCTCCTACTTAATAGAGGAGAGGGGCGAACCTCTCCTTTTATTGCATGACACGTTCTTTTTCTAAATAGGCAATTAAGTTATTAATGTGATAAAGTACATGCTTAGATGCCTCATCGACTTCTTTTAGATGAACATCAGCTTGTTCGATATGACCCGCTTTATGGGCTTCAGCCGCAAGCTTCGCTGATTCATGGACGCGTAAATGATAGCCATCTAATTCATGATAGTCCTGTAAATGACCGAAACGTTCGACTGTACGAGGCGCAGTGTACCATTTGCCAAGTCGACAGTCTCTATGAGAAGAAACATCGCTTGGATCAACGTTTTCTAGGCCAAGGAACATGTTATAAATGCGCCATTTCCATAAAATATGATCCGCCTTCGATAATTGTAGTAGGGCAATAGATGAAAGCTGTACATTATTGTTAGCAATAAGATCATTACGGAAACGGTTAATTTCTTTCCCTAATAAATGAATATCGCTGGATGTATTATGACTATAATCACGAATATCTTCCTGCAAGCTTGAAATTTCGATCATTCTTGCTGAAACTTCATCAATCGCGGCTGCTTGTTCCTGGGAAATGGCAGCCGTATTTGTCACATCTAAATTAATACCCTCAATCGCTTGAACAATGGCATTTAATAATGGTAACGAATCTTTTGCTTCAACGGTTGCTTCTTTAATAATAGCTGTCGTATCTGTAATTGAGTTAGAAACATCATTCGAATAACTCTTTAAATGATGAACATTTGCGGATACTTCACTTAGCGCAGCTACCGTGTTTTCAGCAAGCTTTCGTACTTCCTGTGCAACGACCGCAAAGCCTTTCCCATGTTCACCTGCACGCGCTGCTTCAATGGAGGCATTAAGTGCGAGTAGATTCGTTTGATCGGCGATTTGATTGATTAATGTGACAACCTGCTCAATATCATTTACCCTTTTTTGTAATTCCGAAAATGAGTCAACAATGGATGTAAAGGTCTCCTCTGTTTTAAAAATCTCCGATAGGGCATGCTCAATAGCATTTTTACCTTTTGTAGCATGGTCAACAGATTCAGTTGTTTTCTCTGATATATGAGAAGACATGCGTGCAACCTCATTGATAGAAGCTGCAATCTGTTCTGTTGCAGCAGTAGAGGATTGAATCTCTTCATTTTGCTTATCTAGGCTAAAGACTAAATCCTTCATGTACATAATTTTGGCATTGACATCCATTAAAGAAGATACTTCTCCTACCACATTTTCAATAATGCGTTCTGTTAACACTTCCACTAACAATTCTTGATCGACATTGACAGCGGATTGGAATGATTTCATATATTGAAATGCTTTATTTGGCTTGATACCAAAATTGTGTAAAATATATGTAGTAATATAGAAGGCAAATTGGTTGAAGACAACAATTAATTTACCAGGCTCGTATTGATGCTTGCGGAATAGATTGAAAAATTTGACAGTTTCATCTACATAATGATCATCACGAGTTGCTAAGAAAAACTGTGTTAAGTATTGATTAATATTTTCTTCACTAATGATTAATTGAGAGGTAGGGGATATCTCGCTTAAATAATGATGAAAAATGGCATTCATGGAAGGGGTAATGTCTTTGAGCTTTTGATAGAGTGCCTTTAAGTGCTCCTCATCTTGTGAAGTGAAATGATTGAATGCCAGTGTTTGGTAAAATCGGCCTGTTGCATGTAAATCTGTACCACGTTTGAGTAGTTCTTCTAGCTCTGCTTTAGGTCGAATACTTGAAAACATAAAAATACCTCCAAAAAGTATGTATAATAAGGTAATAATAGCATAATTCAGGTGGTTTTAATAGACATTTCAGTTGTGTTTGCTAAAATGAAACTATCTTATGACAGCAAGGAATGGGCAAATATGTATACAATTATTTACATGAAAGCGGACTATGAGCCTTGGTGGAAATTTGAAGGCTGGGAAGCTTATATTCAAACTGAAGATACATTTGACACGAAGGAGCTCTTTGAACGTGCATTACAGCAAAAATTAGCGCATTTTCGTTCCTCTTACGATAATGAGGCAGCGAAAGAGGAGCAGTATTGGGCTTTTTGGTCTGAGGATGAAAGCTTTTACTGTGAGGCTTGCGATGATGATGCACAAGTATATCATGGGATAATTGCGTGTAAAATAGAAGAGAAGTAAAAAAATTTTGAAAAAAAGTAAAAAAGATTTTTTCTTTATTTGACAAAATTATGGATGGCAGTTATACTTAACTTAACAATTTAATTGCTTCACCGGAAACATGAATTCACATATTACAAAAAGTGATCGCGTTAGTTCGGTACTCTTTGTAATATGTGAATTTTTTTCAATCGCTGAAGAAATTACATATTGTTCACTTTTATTTTTTGGAGGTTTTCTTAAATGAAACAAGGTACAGTAAAATGGTTTAACTCAGAAAAAGGTTTTGGATTCATCGAAGTTGAAGGTGAAAACGACGTATTCGTACACTTCTCAGCTATCCAAGGCGAAGGTTTTAAAACTCTTGACGAAGGTCAAAAAGTGGAATTCGAAGTTGTAGATGGCAACCGCGGACCACAAGCTGCTAACGTAACTAAACTTTAATTCTCAGTAATTAAAATTACTTCGTTAAACCCAAGACATCCTATGCAAATAGGATGTCTTTTTTGTATCATTTGCAAGTTTAAGGATTACAAATCCTATTTTAGGTTAAATATATAGTAGTGGCGGATAGCCATGCAAAAGTAAAGGATAGCGCTATAAAAGTAGCGGATAGCCATGTAAAACTGAAGGATACCTGCACAAAAGTAGCGGATAACCCTATAAAATGGAGGGGTAGCCCCGCCAAAATAGCGCATCGCTTGTAAAGAAGGAGGCAGATGAATGTGAATAATGAAGAAAAATTGCCTGAAGAACAGGAGCAACAGGATTTTTATCAGAAACTACGTACAAAATTAGTAGCTTTTCTTGGGTCGAAAAAGGGAAAAAGTAACAAGTTTACTCCGTATTTAATGTTTGTGCCTGATTTATTTCATTTGTTAATTAAAACAGTAACCGATGCGGGTGTAGATAAAAAGAGTCGTGCATTAATTGGGGCATCCATTGCGTATTTTGTATTACCGATGGATTTAATGCCAGAAGGACTGCTAGGCTTTGGTGGCTATTTAGATGATGTTGTACTAGCAACTTTTGTGGTAAATACCATTATTAATAAGTTGGGTCCAGATGTAGTGGAAAAGCATTGGACAGGGGATGACAAGCTTTTACATGTGCTACAAAAGGTTGCAGAAGTGAGTGATGAGGTTGTCAGTAAAATTCCTGTAAAATCGCCAATTGCTCAGTTCGTCAAGCAAGAAATTAAAGATAAATAATAATATTATGTAAACCTAAGACACCTTATAAAAATGAACCTGCTTATTACAGGTTCATTTTTTATTGCTCTTCTAATAAATTTCGGAGTTGTTGTACAGGTACAAATAGGCCAACATTTCCAATGGGCTCATATTTCATCGTGGCAAAGATAACCCCAATGACCTCACCATGTTGATCGATTACAGGGCTACCACTATTGCCACGATAAACAGGAGCTTTTAGCATTCTAACTGGCTCCTGCCACTCTTCTAATTGAATGGCTTCTAGCAATGTTCCTTCATTAGCGATTCCGGTGAAAGCAAGTGGATTTCCAATAAAATAGACATGTTCATTAACAGTGTAAGGTGGATCTTCTGCAAGAGGTAGATAGGGAAGTTGCTCAGCTTGCACCTGTACAAAGGCTAAATCTACGGCTGGATAGCTTTCGATTAATGTTGCTTCCATCAGTCCCTCATCAGGAAAGACAACTGATAATGTTGTGGCATGTTCGACAACATGGGCGTTGGTGACAATCAGACCATCTGGTGAGATGGCAAAACCAGTGCCTTTACTGGAGCCTGTTGAAATTTCAACGACTGCCTTTTTATAGGTTTGTATATCCTCTTGTGCAGAGAGCCGCGTTGAAACCTTGATAAATTCAAGCGCGGGTATGGAGTAGATTTGAAAAATGAGGGCAAATGTATTGAAAAACAGCACTAGTGCCATACCCCACACGATCCAGCGTACAAGAGGCTTTTGTTTTTTGGGCTTTTTTCCATAAATGCGTTCTTCTCGCGCCTGTGCTAAGGCTTTTTGCTGTTCCTCGAGTACAAGTTCAATAAATTCTTCTTCCGTTAATTCACCTTGCTTTGGAGTTGCGTTATGTATATCACTCATTGATTGGCCTCCTTTGCTAAAAAACAGACGCCCAAGCAGGACGCCTGTTTTCTTTCAATTATTCTATTTTTTGCAAGGTTGATGTCACAACAAATGGCTCATCTTGCTCTGTTTCCATCGTATCCTCTTTGCGAATTAGACCAATGTCCTTTGCAAAATATTTGGTTGTGGTCATTTGATCTTCAGAGCGACTTAGCTGGATGACATCTTGATAGACCGTTGTACCAGTATCAACAGTAGCAGTCGTTGATTCAATGGTCCAACCTTGAAAGCTTGTCCCGACTTGTAAAGGCTTTTGAAGTACGGTTTCCAGGACAGGATAAGAAGCTGCCTCAGCTGCACTTGGCATGCTTGGATTACTGTCAACAGGTTCTCGATAGACAAGATCAATACTTGTATCCGTTATGCGGTAGATTTTTAATAGTGTCACACCACCATTATCCTCTATTTGTACGATATGCTGTGTATCGAGGTAGGTAGTTTTTAGTGTGAAGCTAGCAAATTCATTTCCTTCCCCTTGAAAAGAAGCAACAGATCCATCAGGTGGAAAATAGGAGAGAAGTGACGTTTGATCTTGTTCCACTGCTTGCTTGTCTTCCACAGATGGTGTTGGAGCTGGCACAGGCTCTTCCTGAACTTCTTCACGACAGCCAGCCAGCAAAAATACTACAGAAAGTACTAGAACAGGGTATCTCATGAGCACACTCCTTCGCTATTTTCTTTCATTATACGTGAACGAGGAGTGTTATACGAATAATATGAGATTGTATAAATAATATTATTATGTAAACTATTTAATGAAAACTTGTAACAGCATGGAAAATTATCTATGATAGAAATGAAGTGAAAAAATGGGGGGCAAAGACATGTATAGACATGTAGATGATTTCTTACAAGAATGGTCAAATGCATCAAACGGGACACTACAGGTATTACAGGCTTTAACAGATGACAAGCTTCAGCAAAGTATTGTAGAGGGTCATAGTACACTTGGTTGGTTAGGCTGGCATTTAGTTGGAGCAGCAGGTTATTTTAGCTATCTAGCAGGCTTAAAAGTACCAATGATTCGCCAAGAAGATCCTGTGCCAACGACTGCGGCTGAGATCGTGACAGCCTATGAAAGCGTAGCAAATGGTATTAAAGAGGAAGTGGCTAAGCTTTCGAATGAAGAGTTACTAGAGGTAGTAACAGGCTTTAAAGCGCCGATGCCAAAAGGGGCTTTATTACGTGTATTAATTGACCATCAAACACATCATCGTGGACAAATGACGGTCCTACTACGTCAAGCAGGTTTACCAGTACCTGGCGTGATGGGACCAACAAAGGAAATGCAATAATCACGCGAGCAGCAGATAAATCGTTTATCTGCTGCATTTTTTAGATTGACACTTACCTACTAGTAAGTTAGTATAAAGCCATGACAAATAGAAAAATGCAAATTATAGAATTAACATTGAAGAATATTCAGGAAAAAGGATTCACATCATTTAGTTATGAGCATTTAGCAAAGGAGCTTGGCGTCACGAAAGCCAGTATTCACTATCATTTCGAGAAGAAGGGAGACTTAGGGATTGCTGTTTGCGAAAGAATTCAACAAGGATTAGAGAGAACTTTTACATTGATGAAGGAGTCCACTTTGCCAGCTGAGGAAAAGCCATTTGCCTTTATTATGCAGCGAATAAAATTTCTAGAGCAAGACGGCATTTGCCCTATATCAGCTTTACAGGCGGATTATCAAGAATTACCGCAACCAATGCAAGAAAAGCTTCAGCAGCTTAGTCAAATGGAAATCGATGTCTTTGTTGAGCTATTGAAAGAAGCTAAACAACAGGGCGCACTCCAAGCTACTAATGATTTGGAGGCTCTAGCTGTATTACTTATTTCAAGTACGAAAGGGGCATTACAATATAAACGTGTTGTAGGAGAAGCGTTCTTTCAAAAGATGCTGGAGCAATTAAAGGAACTGTTAAAGTAAGACATGATACGAGAAGGAGCGATGTGCATGGTACGAAGAGTCGTTGTTACTGGATATGGTGTTGTTTCCCCGTTAGGTAATTCGGTATCAGCCTTATGGGAGAATATTAAGGCAGGAAAATCAGGGATTCAAAAAATTCAAGGGGAGGCATTTAGCGGCATTAATACGCAAATTGCTGGGACGAGTAAGGATTTCGATGCAACGCTGTATATGGATAAAAAAGAAATCAGTAAATATGATCTATTTGTGCAATATGCTGTTGCCGCTGCCCAGCAAGCTCTGACACAAGCCAATTTAAATATGGATCAGGTAGATAAGGAGCGTTTAGGCGTTTACATTGGCTCTGGCATTGGGGGCATTGAAACGATTTTAGAAAATCATCAAGCGATGCTCAATCAAGGGCCTAGGAAGGTGTCACCATTTATGGTGCCGATGATGATTAGCAATATGGCTGCAGGAATACTAGCAATCAAAACGGGCTTTAAAGGACCAAGCTTTTCACCTGTTTCTGCATGTGCGACAGGAAACCAGGCGATTGGAGAAGCTTTCTTAGCGATTCGACATGGCTATGCGGATGGCATTTTAGCAGGCGGAGCGGAGGCACCGATCAATCCACTTAGCTTTGCAGGATTCTCCCGCATGAAAGCCATGTCCACTAGGAATGAAGAGCCAACAAAGGCCAGTCGACCATTCGATAGCGAGCGGGATGGCTTTGTCATGTCTGAAGGAGCTGGCATCGTATTCCTAGAGGAGTATGAACACGCCAAACAAAGGGGTGCTACGATTCTGGGTGAGATTGTTGGCTATGGGGTGACAACAGATGCTTATCATATTACAGCTCCTGATTTTACGGGTGCTGCCAATGCCATGAAGCTGGCATTAAAAATGGGTGCTATCGATGGGTCAGCTATCGATTATATCAACGCACATGGCACAAGTACTCCAGAGGGAGATAAATCTGAAACAAAGGCTATTAAACACGTTTTTGGTGATCATGCCTATCAACTAAAGGTTAGCTCCACAAAATCGATGACAGGACATCTCTTTGGCGCGGCCGGTGGAATTGAAGCCATTATTACATTGAAAAGTATAATGGATGGCATTATTCCACCAACCATCAATTATGAAACACCAGATCCCGAATGTGATTTAAACTATGTTCCTAATGAGGCGCTTCATCAAGACGTTAACTTTGCGCTATCGAATGGGTTTGGCTTTGGTGGTCATAATGCTGTGCTAGCATTTAAAAAATTTGAGGAATAAGGCATTAGCTTAGCTAAAAAGAGTGGTATGAATTTAATTGTTCATACCATTTTTTACGTTTGTTTTATCAACTTGAAAAGAGAAGAGGGAACTTAAGCTATTGCAAGTCAATAAGTTTTCCTTATGAGAAATAGCTAGAAATTCGTATTATAACTTATAGTTAGAGTATGGTAAATTCAAAGGAAAAGGGGGATAAATGATGCGAATCTTTGATGCACACTTTCATATCATTGACTTTAATTTTCCGATTATCGAAAATCAAGGTTATACGCCACCAAGCTATGTAGTAGAGGATTATCAAAAGGACACAGTGCGTCTCCAGATAGCGGGAGGCGCCATTGTATCAGGATCTTTTCAAGGATTTGACCAAGCCTATCTTTTAAAAGCATTGAAACAATTGGGTCCCACGTTTTGTGGGGTAACGCAATTACCTAATACGGTCACGGATGATGAAATTGTACATTTACATAACAATGGGGTACGGGCATTACGCTTTAATAGTAGACGAGGTGGTTCAGAGGATTTATCACAGCTAGAAACCTTTGCACGACGGGTTTATGATTTGGTGGGCTGGCATAGTGAATTATATATCGATGCGAAGGAAATACCGGAGATAGCCTCGACAATTGAAGCATTACCAGCCATCTCCATCGATCATTTAGGGTTGTCGGAAGAAGGGCTGCCACATTTATTAAAGCTTGTTGATAAGGGAGTACGTGTCAAGGCGACTGGCTTTGGTCGTGTGGAGCTGGATGTGAAGCATGCTTTACAAGCGATTTATAATGCTAATCCAGATGCCCTCATGTTTGGAACAGATTGCCCGTCTACTAGAGCTAAACGACCTTTTAATTATGGGGATGTGGAATTGATTCAACAGCTATTCGATCAACAGGCTGTTGATAAAATCCTCTACAAGAATGCGCTACAATGGTATTTTCAGCGTTGAATATAAAAAAGAATCCATGTTGGCATGAAAATGGATTCTTTTTTAATTATGACGGTACTAAGCATTTCGATAGTTGGCAAACATAATTTCATTATAATACTGATCTAATTGAGGCATACCTAGTTCTTTTGCGATCATTAGCTCAGCCTCTCGGTCATATGCTACTCTAATAAATTGGATGGCATTGTTTGACTGTGTTCCATCTAGAATGGCATAGGAAGCAGAAGTTAGGTCAAGTGAATTACCAACACTCCCTACATTACAAAGAATTCCTTGTTTATATGTATGTAAAAAAGTTGTATGGATATCGCCATAGAACACAATATCAGGATGTTTCTTGTAATGGCTTGAATTGGTTACTGCCGTATTCTCAAACATAGATAAACGCTTTTCAAGTGGATGATTTGGTAGGATACGTTCAAATTCACTTCTTGGAGACGCATGGAAAAATCTTATGAGCTGTTCATTTAATTCAAGATCAATATGGAAGGGTAATGACCCGAGATATTGATAGTCTTTTGCTGTTAATCGATCTTTAAACCATTGGAGAAAATCATTGTCAGTAGGGGATTGAATAAATACGTCCCAATTGCCTCGTACGACTTGTTCACAATTCTGTTGGATAAGTTCTATACAGGCAGAACCTTGAGGGCCCTTGCCGATTAAATCACCTAAACAAAAAATTCTGTCAATCTTTCTTAAGCGAATGTCTTTTAATACGGCCTCTAATGCCGTTTTATTCCCATGAATATCTGATATAATTGCAATTTTCTTCACGAAGATTACCCCCTCATTAATGCTATACTATATAATTCAATAAAAATCCTTTTAATCCTTTAAAAACCATATAAACACGAAAGACAAAATAATCCTCTACCCACTATGGGTAGAGGATTTTTGTAAAGCTTAGCTTAAGCCTTGGCTATCTTTCCACTCTAGGAATTCATCATATGTTAACTGCTTATCTAAAATAGAGCCGTCTTCACGGATTTCGATGACACGGTTAGCAATTGTTTGGATGAACTGATGGTCATGTGATGTGAAAATCATTGCGCCTTTGAAACGAATTAAGCCTTCGTTCAATGCTTGAATAGATTCAAGGTCAAGGTGGTTCGTAGGTTCATCTAATAAAATAACATTTGCTGTCGCAAGCATCATTTTCGATAGCATACAACGTACCTTTTCGCCCCCAGAAAGAACAGCAGGGGATTTCTTCACTTCTTCACCAGAGAACAGCATACGTCCTAGGAAACCACGTAGGAAGCTTTCTGTTTCATCGTCTGGAGAATATTGACGTAACCATTCTACTAATGTTTTTTCAGAACCTTCGAAGTACTTGTCATGATCGTTTTCGAAGTAGCTTTGAGATGTCGTTACACCCCATTTAAATGTGCCAGCATCCGCTTCTTTTTCTTCCATTAAAATATCAAGAAGTGCTGTTTTCGCCATTGGGCTACCAAGTAAAACAATTTTATCTTCTTTGTTCATCGAGAAGCGCATGTCCTTGAATAGCGTTTCGCCTTCATGACTTGCTGTTAGACCGTCTACTGTTAGGACATCGTTCCCAATTTCACGGCCGATTTGGAAGTTGATAAATGGATATTTACGGCTTGATGGCTTAATATCATCAAGCTCAATTTTATCCAGCATTTTTTTACGAGATGTTGCTTGCTTCGATTTAGAAGCATTGGCAGAGAAACGTGCGATAAACGCTTGTAATTCTTTAATTTTCTCTTCTTTTTTCGCATTTTGGTCTTGTGCCATTTTTTGCGCTAATTGAGAAGATTCATACCAGAAATCATAGTTCCCTACATATAATTGGATTTTAGAGAAGTCCAAATCCGCAATATGTGTACATACTTTATTTAAGAAGTGACGGTCATGGGATACAACAATAACTGTATTCTCAAAGTTAATCAGGAACTCTTCCAGCCACTGAATTGCCTTTAAGTCAAGGTGGTTGGTAGGCTCATCGAGTAATAGTACATCAGGCTGACCAAACAGTGCCTGTGCCAGTAATACTTTAACTTTGTCAGAACCTTCAAGATCGCCCATTAGCATGTAATGAAGATCATCGGAGATACCTAAACCGTTTAATAGTGTAGCCGCTTCTGAATCAGCTTCCCAACCGTTTAGCTCTGCAAATTCACCTTCTAACTCTGCAGCACGCATGCCATCCTCATCTGAGAAATCTTCCTTTGCATAGATAGCATCTTTTTCTGTTTTCACGTCATATAGGCGTTTATTCCCCATAATAACTGTGTCGAGCACTGTATGCTCATCATATTCGAAGTGGTTTTGTTTCAGGACAGATAAACGTTCGTCCTTACCCATCGATACATTTCCTTCCTGCGCTTCGATTTCACCAGAAAGGATTTTTAAAAATGTTGATTTACCAGCACCATTTGCCCCAATTAAACCGTAGCAATTGCCTGGTGTGAATTTTATATTTACGTCTTCAAATAGTTTACGATCGCCATAGCGAAGACCTACATTACTAACTTGAATCATGCAAGTTCCTCCTTTTTTCACAATGGCTCTAGTATAGCATGAAATATGTTCCATAGTCTATAAACATTATTAAATCAAGGTTTGGCGTTCTTTCCACATTTTTTGTTAAACATAAACTGAATAAAGATACAATAAAAAATTTAAATTTGGTGTAACTTTCTTTGAGAGTGAGGCGTCTATATTGTAGTGTGATTAACTATTTTTGAAAAAGAATAGAAAAATGACATCATTTACCACGGGGATTTTAGTTGCTTATTCACAAAGGTTTCGTCTAAAATGATTCTGACTGTTTATATATCAAGTAAATCATCACTGGTGCCCACAAGCCCATCCCCGTTTTGAATGCCAGCTATTCGTGGCTCTTTCATTTATACTAGATAGATGTTGCTAAAGTTAGACTAAAAACATCACAATCCTCATAAATGATTTCATTCATTTATCTTGATGATAATTTCATATAAGAATGCTGTAAGCTAAAGAATTATTCGTTTGTGGTAATGATATGCTATGCCTGCGTTCAACTAGGACATTCAGCCCTTGTGGCGGGAATGATGATTAAATAAACACATCGATGGAAATTTTAACAATTGGAGGTATATTATGGGTAAGGGCTTATTATGGACAGCCACTTGTGTAATAGTAGTTTTAGTTGGGTTTGGTAGCTACTATTTTATTAAAGAAATAACAAACTCTATGGCATACGATAAATTAGTAGATGAGTATAAAAAGCCAGAACCAATTGAACATATAGAGGAAGAATATGATGTTATTGTCATCGGTGGTGAGCCAGAGGGAGTGGCTGCGGCTGTGGCTGCTGCTCGAAATGGTGCGAAAACATTGCTGGTCGAAAAACGACAAGAGTTAGGTGGATTATTTACATATGGTATGCTGAATTTCCTCGACATTCCTCGTGATGGCCATAACAACTCGATTAGTGAGGGAATATTTAAGGAATGGCATGAGCTTGTTAGAGGGAATGACGCTTTTGGCATTGTAGGTGCTAAGGCAGCCTTTAAAAAGCTAATCGATGAAGAGCCCAACTTAACGTTATCCGTGCAAACCGAGGTTGTGAAAGCAAATGTCAAACAACAACAATTAACGTCTGTGGAATTAAAAAATGAGTACGGTACATATGTTGTGACGGGGAAATCATTCATAGATGCTACACAGGATGCTGATTTTGCTGCCTTGTCGGGCGTTCCTTTCTTTGTGGGCGGAGAAGATATTGGCATAAAGGATAAGCGTATGGCTGTGACTTTAATGCTACATTTAAAAAATGTCAATTGGGATGAAGTCAAAAAAGCGGCTAATTCCGGTGTATTTGGCGGTGCTAATTTAAATCATACGGTGATGTGGGGCTTTACAAAGCTACATGATGAATACAAGCCATTACAAGAGGGTACAAGATTACGAGGGTTAAACTTAGCTCGTGTAGATGATGAATATTTCATCAATGCCTTACAGATTTTTGGTATTGATGGCTTGAATGAATCCTCAAAACAAGCGGCGATTGTCGCTGGGAAGAAAGAAACGTTACACATTCTAAAATATTTACAAACAAACTTCCCAGGGTTTGAAAAGGCTGAAATTGTCAGCTATCCAGAAGAGCTCTACGTCCGAGAAACGAGACATATTTGGGCAGAGTATCAATTACCAATGGCAGACCTGTGGAAAAATAGTGATCAGTGGGATAGCATTGGCATTGCCTCTTATCCAGTCGATGTGCAAGCGCAAACGCCTCATGATTATGGCTATGTGATCGCTGCACCAAAGCAATATGCTATTCCTTTCCGGTCGTTAGTACCGAAGGATATTGATGGCTTACTGGTTGTCGGACGCTCTGCTGGTTATTCATCACTTGCAGCTGGTAGTGCACGTATTGTTCCAACAGGGATGGTGACAGGTGAAGCGGCTGGGACTGCGGCTGCTCTTGCACAGAAGCACGATGTAACCTTTAGAGACATGAGTAAGGATAAATCATTAATCGCTACATTACGCAAGCAATTAGCTAAACAAGGTGCCTATGTTGATTCATTTTCAATTGAGTATCCATATCAAGGAGAATGGTATGATGAAGCCATTCAAACCCTCATTAATTACGGCCTTGTTGTGGGCGGCTATGATAATGACCTAAAAGTAGACAGTAAGGCGACGAAAATAAAGTTTGCTAAAATGTTAAAAGAGAGCATGCAACGTGCTGGTGGAGAAAGTGCAGCAGGAATGAAGGACCAGCTCGAAATTGTCATCAATAAAGTTTATAATCAAGGCGATGAAGCTATTGAGCGAGATGAGCTAGCTCAATATTTGGCTGACGTCCTCATGGGTGAATCCAATGCGACTAGCTGGGATACATTAGTAGAAAAAGGAATTGTCACGGAGAAAGTAGCGAAGAAAGTCTCTGATAATAAGAAATTAAAATTAAAAGAGATGTATGCGATTATGGCTGATGTGATTCATTATGTAGAAAAAAAACGTTCCTCCTTGTGAGGAGCGTTTTTTGCTGAAACGGCAACGTAAAAAAGGGTTGACGCCAATTAGAAAGTCCTGTAATATATGTCAAAATCATAAAAAATTCGATGAAAAAGAGAGTAATTGATGGAATGACTGGCAAGCGAGTTAGGGATGGTGGGAGCCTAATGCAGGAACCATGAATGAAGCGCACTTTGGAGAAGATTCTCGAACAAATAGTAGAGAATAGCGGGGCGTCACCTCGTTAACAACGGAAAGTGGTCATGTGACATGGCAACTAGAGTGGTACCACGGGATTATCATGCTCTCGTCTCTAATTATAGAGGCGAGGGCTTTTTTATTTGAACAGGAGGAGGAGCAAAATGAATCAACAAATCGCCGACAGTATAGCAGTCACATTAAAGCAGCAAATAATAGGAGAGGACATATTGTCATTATTAGAAAAACCCAAAAGCTTGGAGCTAGGGGACGTAGCCTTTCCATGCTTTACTCTAGCAAAAGTGTGGAAAAAATCACCGCAGAGTATCGCGGCACATATAGCAAGTCAATTAAATCATGACAGTATCGAGCGTGTGCAAGCTGTTGGTGGCTATGTCAATATTTTTCTTGATCAACAAAAGGTGACGCAACAGGTGTTACGCAAGATTCTGCGCGACAAGCAACAATATGGTACTACGCCAACAAAGATGGGAACGGTCATCTTGGATTTTTCCTCTCCTAATATCGCCAAGCCTTTCTCGATGGGACATTTACGTTCAACGGTCATCGGTAATGCCTTAGCAAATATTGCAGAAAAAAATGGCTATCAAGCCATTCGTATCAATCATTTAGGGGACTGGGGTACACAATTTGGCAAGCTTATTGTTGCTTATCAGCTTTGGGGTGATAAACAAGCTATTTCGGCTTCCCCGATAGAGGAGTTATTAAAGATTTATGTGAAGTTTCATGAAGAGGCCGAGCAAGACCCAACGCTCAATGAACAGGCTCGTGCCGCCTTTAAAGCATTGGAGGACGGTAATGAAGAGGCGCAGGCATTATGGCAATGGTTCCGAGATGTGTCATTCATAGAATTTCAAACAATATATGAGCTATTAGGAATTCATTTTGATGCCTTTATAGGTGAAGCCTTTTACAATGACAAAATGCCGTCCGTTGTAACAGAATTAAAAGAAAAAGGGCTCCTCGTGGAATCAGAAGGTGCGTATGTTGTGGAGATGGAGGAGATGCCTCCATGT
The DNA here is from genome assembly GCF_001043675.1 of Lysinibacillus sp. LK3. Lineage (NCBI taxonomy): Bacteria > Bacillati > Bacillota > Bacilli > Caryophanales > Bacillaceae > Lysinibacillus > Lysinibacillus sp. LK3. The sequence continues at coordinate 93,346 of NZ_LDUJ01000015.1, read as the reverse complement.
TTAATAACGAAAACGGATGGAGCCACGCTTTATGCGACGCGTGATTTAGCAGCAGCCCTGTATCGCCAACAGCACTACCAGCCCCAAAAGATGTTCTACGTTGTTGGCAATGAGCAGTCCCTCCACTTTAAACAACTTTTTCAGGTCATCGAAAAAATGGGCTATCCTTGGGCAAAGAATCTGCAACATGTGTCATTTGGCATGATGCTGAAGGATGGCAAAAAAATGTCGACGCGTAAAGGCAAAGTGGTGTTATTAGCAGATGTACTAGCAGAAGCTATAACGACGGCACAGCGTAATATGGAGAAGAAAAACCCTTCTCTATCTAACAAAGAGCAAGTCGCAAAGCAAGTGGGGGTTGGAGCGGTAATTTTTAATGATTTAAAATCCCATCGTCTCAACGATATTGAATTTTCAATCGAGCAAATGATGAATTTTGAAGGCGAAACAGGGCCATATGTACAGTATACATATGCACGTATTTGCTCTATTTTAGATAAAAAGAAAGCTCCGACTCAAGATATGCTATTCAAATCTTTAGGAGAGCAGGCTTGGCCGATTATTTTATTACTAGAACAGTTTCCTAAAACGGTAGCTATGGCTTTTGAGCAGGCTGATCCGTCCCAAATAGCGAAATATGCCTTACAACTGGCACGTTTATTTAATAAATATTATGCACAGTACAAAATATTAGTAGAAGATGAACAGCAAGCATCCCGTCTTGCATTATGTCAGAGTGTTGCTATTGTTTTAAAAGAGTCATTAGCCTTATTAGGTATTGAATCACCTGAAAATATGTAAGAAGCCTTAGCCATGTAAAGGGTAAACTGTCCAATCATTGACCAACCATCGAAAACATGATAAAAGGATAGAGGAATCCATGCAAGCTTTTCATAAATGAAGGCTGCGTAATAACAGAGGGGATCAAACAATTGGTTAAAAAACATTGGACATTATCACTCACCTTCGTGGTGATTAGTATATTTTTTGTCGCTCTTAATATGAGGCCAGCTGTCACGGGAATAGGACCGCTTTTTAATGTCCTCATGACATCCTTACATGTCTCGAATACAAGCATGAGCTTTCTCACAGCTATCCCCGTTTTTTGTATGGGATTATTCGCACCTTTGGCTGTCCCGCTTCAGCGAAAAATGGGCACGAAATCAGCTATCACCCTTTTAGTGGCCATCCTTGTCGTCGCGAATGGGCTACGCTTTTTCCAAGCAAGCTATCTCTTGCTTATCGTGACAAGCTTTGCGGCAGGCTTAGCAATTGCAATGATTGGTCCTATTCTAAATGCTTATATTAAGAAAAAGTTTCCAGAACGCTTTACGACAGTAGTCGGTATCTATTCATTCGGTATAGGCGTAGGGGCTACTTTAAGTGCAGCCTTAACCGTGACTTTTTATCAGAGTTTCAGTAATAGCTGGACAATCGCCCTTGGTATGTGGTCAATCCTTGCTATAGTTGCTCTCGTTATCTGGTTAGCGGCAATTCCATCCGAACACAACGAGCAGCTCCAACAAGTAACTACGTCAGAAGAAATCCGTAATCCGTGGACATCTAGACGTGCCTGGGTAATTTTACTGTACTTTAGTTTACAAACATCACTCTTTTTCTCAATCATGTCATGGCTTACGCCGCTATTGCAGGATAAAGGCCTGTCATTAGAGGCATCCAGTGCCATGCTAACAATTATGTCTATTGTACAAATGATAGGGAATATGGCGGTACCAATTCTCATGGAAAAATGGCCAAGTCGAATGGCTTGGCTACTAGTGTTTAGCTTTGTCGGCGTGATTGGATTTATGCTACTCTGGCTGACAGCGGGTATTTACCTATGGCTGGCTGTTTTATTAATTGGCATTGTGCTAAGCGGGCTATTTCCAATCGGACTATTGCTGCCTCTTGATGAAGCCAAAAATGATCAGGAGGCCACTAGTTGGTCATCTATGGTGCTGGCAGGTGGCTTTATGGTAAGTGCCATTATCCCCATTCTAATAGGCGTTTGCTATGACCTAACGGGCAACCATACATGGACGTATCTGATCTTTGTATTATTAATGCTCGGCATTCTAGTAACGACAGGACTATTAAGAAAAAAATGATTGTAAGAGACATGTGTCAGGTTGCACATGTCTTTTTATGTGAAAATTATTTTGAGGGTATAATATCCTTCCATCTTCACAGCAAATTTTGTCTTCCATCAATATTAATGGGTAGAAAGAAATGACTTTAGGGAAGTTGCTGCATTTTTCTAATATTAATTTTCCAATAATAATATTATGTAAACTTGAAACATTACTAGTCCTTGATTATGATAGAGAAGAGAGAATGTAGAATAGAAAGTTTTGGTGAAGGTATGTATAAAAAAGTGCTCATTTTAGGAGCGGCAGCTTTTCTGGTAGCAGGCTGTGACAGTCAAATAGGGACAGGATGGTTTCAAAATAAAAAGGCAGAGGTGGAAACAGAGGGAGCTGTGACGAAGCAACAGGAAAAAATTGTCCCAGAGGTCAAAGTGATTGGAGAGTATGGTGTTGGAGCAGGCATTATTATCAGGCAGCAGGATGATCAACTGTATATTTTAACGAATGGCGCACTAGTGGCATCCAAACCAACTGCCCTTGTTCAATTTGGTCAAGACAAGCTGGTAGTAGCGACTATTCATGTCATGTCAACAGCCTATAATATGGCCCTGCTACGAGTAACCTATCAAGCGGATGTGCAAGTGCCTAATTTATATGAAGGTGAGCTAAATCAGCTAGCTGTTTATGTGAATGGCTTACCCTATACAATTCAAAAATACCAAGATAAAGTAGCGGCTTATTATATAAAAGCGGAACAATCGATACCTCTAGGAAGCCCTGTCATGGAGGCTGAAAACGGAGCCATTGTCGGATTATATGTTAATCGACAACAGCAAGGAGCATCGCAGCCATACATATTGCCTATAAAGGAATTCCAAGCATCCATCGATGAATGGATTGAGGAGGGCATGACAGCCAGTGTACGACTTTCCCAATCGAAAAATTTATACCCCTATATTGAGCAAGGGGATAAAGAAGCTGTACAGCAAGCAATCGAACAATATGGAGAAAATATATTTGCGTATAATACCGATGAAATTATGCTATTTTTAGATATGTTTCACAAGTATTTAAAGGGGGCAGTGACAACCCAGGATGCAAGTGTTTTGAAACCGATTGTCGGGACAGAGGCTATACAGGAAACCTTGGCAAGTATGGTTGCCTATTATGCTTCCAAGCAAGCCAAAATTCATTTCTCAGACACGGATATTCAGGCAATTCGCGTAGAAGGGCAGCGTCTTATCGTACAGGCTAAAACGGAATATATCCTGACGAATGCTGCTGGACAGGAGGCACTTGCCTACTCCAACATGTTGTATGAGTTAGAAAAAAATGAACAGGGCGAGTACAAGCTACTTGGTCTCACAAACAAGGAGTGAATTTTGCATGGACCAAGCTAGACAAATGCTACAGCATCATTTTGGCTATGATACCTTTCGCCAAGGACAAGCCCAGATTATTGAACAAACATTACGAGGGCAGTCAAGTCTTTGTGTCATGCCAACAGGTGGAGGGAAATCCATTTGCTATCAAATTCCAGCGCTAATGCTTGAGGGGTTAACCATCGTGATTTCGCCACTGATTTCACTGATGCAAGATCAGGTGGAGGCTTTACGTACAGCAAATATTCCAGCAGCCTATATTAATAGTACGCTGACGGCACAGGAAGTGGATGAAACCATGCAGCTTGCTAGTGCGGGTTATTTAAAGCTCCTCTATATTGCACCTGAACGACTGGAAAGTACTACGTTTCTTCAAGCATTGTCGTATTTATCTGTCCCATTACTTGCGATTGACGAGGCTCATTGTATATCGCAATGGGGGCATGATTTTAGACCAAGCTATCGTTCGATCCACAAGCTTTTTACGCTATGGCCCCAAAAACCCACTGTTTTAGCGCTGACAGCTACTGCAACGCCAACGGTTTGTGATGATATTCGTCAATTGTTAGCGATTGATGAGCAGGCAACGGTCATGACAGGCTTTTCACGTGAGAATTTGGCACTTTCGGTGTTAATTGGTGAAAATAAAGAACGCTATGTAAAAAATTATGTTCAACAAAATAAACAGGAAGTGGGCATCATTTATGCAGCTACTCGAAAAGCTGTGGATGCCATTTATGATGTGCTGAGTCGCTCTGGTGAAGACGTTGCGAAATATCATGCAGGTCTATCAGAGAATTTACGAATGGCTGAGCAGGAGCGGTTTTTAAAAGATGAGGCACGTATCATGGTGGCAACGAATGCTTTTGGTATGGGTATTGATAAAAGTAATGTGCGCTTTGTGTTGCATTATCAAATGCCTCGTAATATGGAGAGCTATTACCAGGAAGCGGGCCGTGCTGGCCGAGATGGTCTGCCAAGTGCTTGTATTTTATTGTATGCTTCAGGGGACGTTCAAACACAGCGTTTTCTTATCGAACAGTCACAGGATGAGGCTCGTATTACACAGGAGCTAGCTAAACTACAAACAATGGTCGATTATTGCCATACTGAGGGCTGCCTACAGAATGCGATTTTAGCGTATTTTGGAGAAGTTGAGGAGGAGCCATGTGGGCGTTGTAGTAACTGTATTGACGGGCGAGCAGTGACAGATGTGACAGAGGATGCGCAAAAGGTGCTGGCCTGTGTTGTGCGTATGGGACAAAAATTCGGGAAGACCATGGTGGCACAGGTGCTAATTGGCTCTAAAAATCAAAAGATCGCTGAATTTGGCTTTGCCCGTTTATCGACCTATGGCATTTTAAAAGGACAATATACCTCAAAGGATGTCTCCAACTTTATCGAATTTTTAATTGCAGAGGGCTTGCTGGCCGTGAAGCACGGTACATTCCCTACAATTTATGTATCTGCTGAAGGCAAGGAAGTGCTGCTTGGCAATCGACAGGTCATGCGTAAGGAAGCTGTTACAGTGAAGAAGCTGGTGGATAATGATCCATTATTTGAACACTTACGGGTATTACGCAAAGAGATTGCCGACGAGGAAAAGGTCCCACCATTTGTTGTATTTTCTGATAAAACGTTACGTGAATTATGTGATAAGAGACCAACTGTACTGGAGGATTTACGACAGGTGAGTGGTATAGGCGAAGTAAAATTTGAGAAGTATGGTCAACGCTTCTTTGACGCACTACAATCGTTTTTAGAAGCCTCTGTTTAATAAATTTGTTGCTATTGTATAAAAGAGAGGTGTCCCACAAGCTGGAGACACCTCTTTTATATTATTTTTCCCAATGCTTTGCAATGAACGTATCACGCCCAGAAATGGCACGGTCTTGCTGATAGTGTGCTGTCTCTTTTTTATAATAATCCTGGTGATAATCCTCTGCTGGATAAAAGCGTTCAGCATCGCGAATTTTGGTTACAATAGGTTTATCAAAGCGTCCGCTATTGGCAAGCTTTTCTTTCGATGCCTCTGCGATTTGCTTTTGCTCATCTGTATAGGTAAAGATTGCTGTAGTATAGGATTCACCACGGTCATGGAACTGTCCATACGCATCTGTCGGGTCAATTTGCATCCAATAAATATCAAGGAGCTGCTCATAACTAAAAATAGCAGGGTCGAATTCGATTTCGACTACTTCTAAATGACCTGACGTTCCTTTTTTGACATCTTCATAGGTTGGGTTTTCTAAGTGGCCACCCATATAGCCTGAAGTGACTTTATGTATACCGTCCCACTCGACAAATGGCTTGACCATACACCAAAAACAGCCGCCAGCAAATGTCGCTTTTTCTATCATTTGAATCATCCTTTCTTTTGTGAAAATATTATAGCATTGTTTTACGCCAAACTGTGCAAATGGGTGTAAAATAACGTTTAGATAGAAAAACATGGAATAGATCCTTTTTATAATGAAACTTTCTAGCTAATCAATCGTTACATTAACTATATCAAAATAGAGGAGTTAGTTGTTATGGAAGAGCAAGATTATACGAGACGCTCCCAACGTCCTAAAAAGCGTCGATTACGTAAAGGGAGAGCATTTTTTACACTATTACTATTGTGTATTATTGTGATTGTGGGCTATTCTGTCATGCAATATCGCAGCGGACTTGAATTAGCCAACGACACCAAAGTTGCACAGGAGGATTTTACGGGTGATAGCATCAAAGGGGATATCGAAAACTATTTGATTTTAGGGGTCGATACACGTGGAGAGGAAAAATCACGGACTGATACAATGATGGTATTATCCTGGAATAAAGCAAACAACGACATTAAACTCGTATCCTTTATGCGCGATATTTACGCGGATATTCCAGGCTATCAATCCTATAAGCTTAATACAGCTTACTACCTAGACGGTGTTCAGCTATTAAAGGATACATTGACAAATATGTTTGGCCTACCGATTCATCACTATGCACTAATTGATTTTAAAAACTTTGAATCCTTAGTGGATATTTTAGCGCCAAATGGTGTGGAAATGGATGTTGAAAAGGACATGTCTGAAAATATTGGGGTAGAGTTAAAGCAAGGCGTTCATCGTTTAAATGGACAGGAGTTACTAGGTTATGCGCGTTTCCGTCATGATGCAGAAGGAGATTTTGGGCGTGTTGCACGTCAGCAAAAAGTGATTGAGGCATTAAAAACAGAGTTATTAACGCCTACGAATATGTTGCATTTACCAAAATTTGTTGGTGCGGCACAGGGCTATATCACAACAGATTATTCATCTACTGAGGAAATGCAGCAAGTACTTAAATTGCTATCAAAGGGCAAGGTAAACATTGAGAAAGCAACCATCCCTATCGAGGGTAGCTATCAATTCCAAAACTTTAGCCATGCGGGCGATTCTATTGTCATCGATGTGGAGCAAAACAAAGCCTTTTTAAGTGATTTTTTAGGTATTTCACTAGAGTGATGTTTCGCAAAAACCAGCATTATCCTGTAATATAAAGGGAGAGCATTTGGATTGGGGTGGATATATGGAAAAAGAGAGACCAAAAGAGCGTTCAAGCCTGTTAGCAACCAAGTTTATTCGTTTTTTAGGTGGTAGAAACCTATTATTTACACTGGTAATTTTATTACTGGTGGCATGTGTTATTTTTATGTTTAATCAAGTTTCCTTTATCTTTACCCCGCTACAAGTTTTATTTGAAGTAGTCATTTTACCAGGGGTACTAGCCGTCATTGGTTACTATTTATTACGCCCATTGCTGGCGATTCTAGTACGATGGCGCATTCCAAGAATATGGGGTATTTTAATCCTCTATATTGCGGTCATTGGTGTCATTACGTTACTTGTGGTGCTAGTCTATCCGTTTTTACGCGATCAGTTCACGAATTTAGCACAGGAATTCCCAGAGTACTTCATGGCATTTACACAAAACATTGTAGAATTCCTAAATCATTCACGTTTTAATGAGTACTTAGATAAAATTAGTTTTAATTTTGATGAAGTTTTGAATAACTTCACAACGGATATGGTAAAAACAGTGAAGGATATGGCGACCAATGTAGCACAGGGTGTGGCATCTGGTATTACCGGCTTCCTTTCAACGTTAACAGGTATTGTGCTATCACTTGTAACGGTGCCATTCATCCTGTTTTATTTACTAAAAGAGGGCGAAAAATTACCGAAATTTATGCTGAAAGTGTGCCCACCACGTATGCGTAAAGAGGTAACTGACATTTTCCATGACATGGACAAGCAAATTAGTTCGTACATACAGGGACAGATTTTAGTATCCATGTGTATTGGGGCAATGGTAACGATTGGCTTCTTAATTATTGGCATGAAGTATGCTTTATTGCTCGGCTTCCTTGCCATGATTACAAGTGTGGTGCCCTATTTAGGACCCGTTATTGCGATCACACCAGCAGTCATTATCGCTCTTGTTACATCCCCATTGATGCTGATTAAGCTGGCAATTGTATGGACAATCGTTCAGTTAATCGAAGGAAAGTTCATTTCACCGCAAATTATGGGGAAATCACTCAGTATTCACCCGATTACGATTATCTTTGTACTATTAACGGCAGGCTCGTTATTTGGTGTCCCAGGCGTTATTTTAGGGATTCCGGGCTATGCAATCTTTAAGGTACTTGTCACGCATTTATTCAAGCTCTTTAAGCAGCGCTATAATCGCTACGAAGATGACGTTCATCAAAAATATGATATCTAATAAACGACCAGCTACTGCTAGCAACGCAGTAGCTGGTTTTTGCTGTAGAAAACGGCATTATGCTATTCTAGTAGTAGAGTCAAAGCAAGGGGGAAAAGGAAATGGCATACATACCGATTAATTTTCAAGAGAAACTGGCTAAATTTCAAGAGCATTGGTCTCCAAAGGTCATTGCTGAAATGAATGATTATCAATTCAAACTCGTCAAAGTTCAGGGGGATTTTGTTTGGCATAAGCATGAGGATACGGATGAGGTATTTATCGTCCTTGAGGGGCAATTAATCATCGAATTCCGAGATGGCCAGGTAAGCTTGCGTGCAGGAGAGATGTTTGTGGTCCCACGCAATGTGGAACATAAACCCTTTGCAGCTTCGGAGTGTAAAATTCTGCTTGTAGAGCCAATGGGTGTCGTGAATACAGGTGAGGAGCAATCAGAGCTTACCGCTGAAAATGATGTGTGGATTTAACCATCATAGAAAAACCCTTCCAACAAAATGTTAGAAGGGCTTTTACATTGACTAATTATTGCTTTGCTAATAATTGTACTTTTGCTAAGCGATCCACGGCTTCTTGTAGAAGTTCCTTTGGTTGAACTAATGCTAAACGTAAATAGCCTTGTCCAGCTGTACCAAATACGGTTCCTGGAACTGTGACAACGCCTACTTGTTCAATCAATTGAAAGGCTAATTCTGTGCAATCGATAGCATAGGGATATTTAGCCCATACGAACATTCCACCATCAGAGGGTGCGGCTTCCCAGCCTAAAGCTTGTAAGCCATTCATCAGCGTTTTATGGCGCTCTGAGAAAGTGGCACGTAAGCTTTCCGTAATTTCCTCTGCGTTATCCAGTGCTACGACAGCCGCATCCTGGATAGGCTCGAAAATACCAAAATCTAAATTTGATTTTAATTGCTTAATAACAGCGATCATTTCTGCATTTCCTGCGATATAGGCAATACGTGTTCCAGCAAGGCTAAAGCTTTTAGAGAGGGAGTTAATCTCCATACCGACCTCTTTTGCTCCTGGTGCAACTAGGAAGCTAATAGGGCCATCTCCCGTAAAATAGAACTCTGAATAGGCAGCATCATGGAGGACGATGATATTATACTTTTTAGCAAAGGCGATGACTTTTTCAAAGTATGCTAATGACGGCATCGCTGGTACAGGATTTCCTGGTAAGTTTAAAATCAATAACTTTGCTTTCTGTGCAATTTCTTCTGGTACAGCGTCTAAATCAGGTAAATAATCGTTGTCGGCTGTTTGAGGCATGTAATAAGGTGTTGCGCCAGCTAAGTGAATCCCTGCGTCATACGCTACATAAGCTGGGTTTGTGGATAAGACGATGTCTCCTGGATCACAAAAGGCAATTGGTAAATGCACTAAGCCTTCTTGCGAACCAATTGTTTGAATAATTTCTGTCGCGGGATCTAGATCAACATTACTACGACGCTTATAGTAGCGACTCACCGCGTCATAAAAACGCTGTGTGCCAGTCAGTGTATAGCCATAAGATTCGGCTAAACCTGCACGATAGGAAAGATGCTCACGTATTTTGGCATGTGGAGGAAGATCAGGGCTGCCTAAGCTTAGGTCAATTAAGGTCATGCCCTTTGCTTGCTGCTCTCGAGCAAAATTTTTCAAATCTCCGAAAATTGCTGGTGTAAATAATGACATTTTTTTAGATGGTACGATTTTCAAAACTAGTACACTCCTTGTAGTTGTATAACAGAATAGTAGTTCACATTTTATCATACTGAAGCGCAGAAAGGGACAGATATTCTGAAAAAAGAAAATATTTATATAATGGAGAGGATGTGTGCATAGACTAGCGAAAAAAGATTTTCTACCATTGGGAGAAGCTACTATAAATTCCTTCAAAGAGGAAAGTGTATTATACTATGTATAAAGCTTTTCAGGTGGGGTGAGTCTTATGAGAACAGAGCAAGAAATGTATGATTTAATCCTAGCCACTGCACAACAGGACAGTAGAATTCGTGCTGTTTACCTAAATGGCTCAAGAGCAAATCCGAAAGTACCAAGGGATATGTTTCAGGATTTTGATGTTGTGTATGTCGTAACAGATATAGCCTCTTTCTTACAAGATGATAAATGGATTCAAGTATTTGGTGAGCAGCTGATGGTGCAGGAGCCTGATCGATTGGATAAGGGGCTTGGCTTGGACAAAGACTTTTCTTATAGCTATACATATTTAATGTTATTAAAGGATGGGCATCGCATTGACCTTCGCTTATTATCGACACAAGCTATGCTGGATGAATATGGACAAGACAAACTGACAGTCCCTTTACTCGATAAGGATCAGCTTTTGCCATCTATCTCTCCATCTTCAGATTGTGGCTATCATATTAGTCCACCGACTGTGGGGCAATTTGCCAGCTGTACCAATGATTTTTGGTGGTGCTTACAAAATATAGCCAAGGGCATTTGGCGAGATGAGCTCCCATATGCCAAGCAAATGTTTGAGGAAACGACAAGGCAGTCCTTACATCAAATGCTTAATTGGTGGATTGGTCAGCATCATCATTTTCAGATATCTACAGGCAAAATGGGAAAGTATTTAAAAAACTATGTGCCAGCTAATTATTGGGCATTGTACGTAAAAACCTATGCCGACGCTGATTATGCTAACATGTGGAATGCCCTGTTTGCGGCATGTACACTCTTTCGAAGCATCGCAAAGGAGGTTGCCCATCACTTCCAGTTCTCGTACCCTCACGAGGATGATGCTCGTATGTCAGCCTATTTGAAGCATGTATGTACATTACCACCAGATGCGAAAACGATTTTGTAAGGGGGAAGAGGGCATTGAAGGTTTATTCATTAAGTGGACCAAGCGGCACAGGCAAAAGTACAAGTGCGCTGGCCTTTGCCCATAAATTAGGGGTGGAGGCCATTGTTGATGATGGATTACTCATTGTGAATGGCGTCAGAGTGGCAGGTCTTTCTGCTAAATTCGAAAAGAATACAATTACTGCTGTACGACGTGCCATTTTTACAGATCCAGTTCATCGTGAGGCTGTCCAAAAGGCGCTAGCTCATCATCAGGTACATTCTATTTTACTGATAGGTACATCGACTAAAATGACGAATAGTATTGCCAAGCAGCTAGAGCTGGGTCCGATTGAACACTATTATAATGTAGAAGATGTCCGTTCATTGAAAGAAATTCAAAAAGCACGCTTTATCCGTCAAACACAGGGCAAGCATGTTATGCCGATTCCATATAGACAAGTGGAGCAAAATTTCTTTAAACGATTGGTGCAAAAGGGCATGGAGATTTTTTCTTCGAAACGAGAAAAAATCGGGGAAACGACGATTGTACGTCCTGATTTTCAGCGGGAATATATAGAAATCAGCAAGCATGTTTATGTACAGCTACTGACATACTGCTGTAGCCAACAGGCATTTGTACAAAAGGTCGAGCAAGCACAATTTGTGCTAGGGGATCAGGTTCAAGCTATCCTCACTATTCAAGTAAAGCTGCCGATCGATTATCCATTAGCAGCGCGTTTAGTGGAATTACAACAAGCTGTGCAACAAGATTTTTATCTACATTTTGGCTATGAATTAGATGCTATTCATGTACATGTAAAAACGGCTTTGCAAAAGAAAAAAGCGTAAAAAACAGGTACTCCGCTCGCACGTTGGCGTTAAGAGTACCTGTTTTTTATTTAGGCTGGCGAGTGAACTGTGGCTGGCGTTTTTCCACAAAGGCACGACAACCCTCTGCGAAATCACTGCCTACAAATGGTGAAGAGCCTTGCCATAAGGTCGGCGCACTATCGAGACATTCTTGAACAGATTGCTTCACGGCAAGTAAGGATTCAGGCGACATTCCTGCAACCAACTTACCCATTCGAATCATGTATTTATTTAAATCTTTTTCAGCTACTAGGTAGTTAAGCATTCCAAGCTTGAAGGCTTCCTCTGCTTTAAACATTCGACCTGTAAAGACTAAATCCTTGGTTGTGGCAGGGCCAACAAGCTGAACTAAACGCTGTGCAAATTTGTTATTTAAGGTGATTCCTAATTTACCGACAGGAATGCCGAGCTTGGCTTTTTCAGAGCCAATGCGGATATCGCAGGCTAAGGCTAATTCCAAGCCAGCGCCCATCGCAGGCCCATTGATGACGCCAATCGTTGGAATCGGGAGGCGCTCAATGGTAGAAATGGTTTTTTCCATATGTACAAAGGCTTCTTCAGCTTGTTCAAGAGAAATGGCATTGAACTCTTTAATATCGGAGCCCGCTGTAAAGTTTTGGCCAGAGCCTCGTAAAATTAGTACTTTATTTTTCGGATTATCTAATACTTGTAGGGCAATTTTGGCTAATTGATCCCACATGTTTGCGGTTAATGCATTTTTTGCTTGTGGTCGATGAATCGTAATAATCGCTAGTCCAGCTGTTTCTTGATAAATAATTTTCGCATCTTCTGCTTCCAGTCGAGTCGTTTTTACTTGCATATCGGAAAGCCTCCTACATGTTAGTGTCTATCTTTATTATATAACACAATTAACCATAAACACGAAATGATACGAATTTTCATATAAAATTGCATTGTTATACAAGAATGTAGGGCATAGTAAGCATTTATTGTACTACAACAGGGGAGCGGAATTTACTATTGTAAGAAAGCAAAAATTATGAGAAACTACTTTAAGAACATATGTTTCTTCATTACGTAAAGGGTATTTGAATGGTAGAAGCGGGTTCCTGTTATAGAAATACAGATTATCCGACATTACAATATGATAAAATGCAGTTGAACCTACGCACCCAAAATATAGTAAAATATAAATAACTCACGCAAAGTAGACAAGGAGGGACGATTTGATTACACTCAGGGACGCATGGAATAGCTACTATTTATTGCTACAATCTTTGAAAAAAAGTCCTGCCACAAAAAAACAATACAATATGGATGGACAGCAATTTTTAACTTTCGCCCATAAGCAAAACTACTTGTATGTAGATCATCAATTGAAAAATTTATTACAGCTCTACTGCGACTATTTAAAGGAAACCTACAGTAATATCAATACTTTTAACCATAAAATAGCGACATTACGAGGCTTTGTAGACTTTATTTTTTTACGAGAATGGGTGGAGCCTTTTGATTATCAGCATCTTTTACAGCCGAAAAAAAGACAAAAAGAGACACTGCAAGCACTGACAAATAAGCAGATCATGCAAATTGCAAACGTATGGCCCACCTATTTTCAATATGCTAAAACAAAGGAGCATGCATGGCTGGCAAGACGCAATGGCTGTATCGTTCAAGTGTTGATGGAAACAGGTTGTAAGCCTGCCGAGCTCGTTCGCATGAAATGGACACACTTTAATGAAGAAAAAGCGACTCTTTTTATAGCCAACCGAAATGGACGTCGAGAAATAAAGTGTTCACCGATCCTCATGGACATGCTCGCACAGTATAAAAAAGAGACGACCAATTTACATGAGCAAGAGGTAGGGGAATGGGTTTGGGTAAGCGAGGCAAGTTTAGCGAAGCCGATTACTACGAAAACAGTTGAACGCATTTTTCAAACGATGTCACAAGATATAGGGAAGAATGTAAGAGCCACTGACTTGCGTTATACTGTGATGCAACGGGCGTTTCAACAGGAAAAAACGCTGGAGCACATTCAACAAGAAATGGGCTATGTACGGAAATGGGTGCTAACAGAAAGACAGCAGCGCCTAGAATAAAAGCGTGCAGTAATCGCGATTTATCACCATTACTGCACGCCTTTTATAAATGATTCAATGCTTTGACATTTACTTTGACTGTTAAATCATGCTTGCCTCCTGTATATACCCCTTCCACAGGGCTAATGTCACTATAATCGCGTCCAATACATAAAATAATATGGTTTTCTAATACTTCCACATTATTTGTGGGATCAAGACCGATCCAGCCAATACCTGGAATCATGACTTCTACCCAGGCATGTGTAGCGATATCTCCGATGAGGGCTGAGTTTTCATCGACATATAGATAGCCACTGACATAGCGAGCTGGTATTCCTTTCGCCCGTAAAACAGCAAGCATGACATGGGTGAAATCCTGACAAACACCCCGTTTTAATGCAAATGCCTCACTTGCTATTGTAGTTACATTGGTCGCTGTCGGGTCATACTCAAAGCTAGAATATAAATACTGCATTAAATTAAGCGAAAAGAGCACAGGATTTTCAGCATGACCGATCGCATGATAAACTTCCTCTAGCTGCTGCTCTGTCATAAATGTAAAATGTGTTGCTTTTAAATACGGTAAATAATGCTCATAGAATAGCTGTGAGTGAAAGATGGTCTGCATTTCTGGCGAATATTGAATACGATGAATAAATGGTGCACGCTGAATACTTACAATTGAAGATGTATGAATTTCTAGTATTTGATGTTGCTCTGGTATATAAAAGGAACCAACAGTATTGCCCCAAATATCCGTATGCTCACGGGTTAGGGAGGATGGCGTTATGGCAATTCGATAAGATAATAATCGCTGACGCTCATCGCTACGTGGCTTTAAACGAATAGTATTCAAGCTTTGATCGACTTCAGACTCATATTGAAAAATATTTGTATGCTGAATTTCAAATTTCATCGTGTCCGCTTCCTTCTGCTTACTGACTTGCCTGTTGAAAGGGAGCTGTGGTGAATTCCTTTCAAGGTTGTACGCTGGGTTCATATAAATGATAGATTGTCGAAAAGGCATCACTAAAAGCCATACATTGAGACAATCTTTCCTCCATCATTTTTAGGGTTTCCTCAATAGTCATTTGCCAAAAATCGATATGATCGATTGCAAGAACCAGGCTACTAATATCCGACTGAAGCGTTAAAAATCGTGGGGATAAAGAATCATGTTCAATAGCCGTTATGGCTTCTTCTATTTTCTTTACACAGAACATCACAGAACATGGGAAATGCGCATCTTGGACTAAATACCGAATGACCGTTAGTAAATTGGTCTGGCGATGCTTCCGCATGAAAGATTCTCTAGCTGCGGAAAGATCCAATAAAAAGGTACCATCATCCTCTAACAGTGACGTACCTGTTCGCTGCTGTTGTTCTACGATTATCACGATCATCCGAATGGTTTTTTCTGCTCGTTCAAGCCATTTGCCGACCTGCATAAAATAGAAGGGAAGATCGCGATCCATCGAGCCCTCAATTAACCCTGTCTCCATCCATAAAGTCTTTCGTACATCCTGTAAAAAATCTTGAAGGGCAATGAGTGGAATCGGTCGTTCTCTTTTTAGTATGGACTGTTGCTTTGTTAAATAAAAGGAATTTTGAATTTCCCAAAGTTCCGTTGGCATACTATCACGTGTAACTCGTGCATTTTCCCGAATAGCACGCAATGTGGCATGAAGGGCATTGCCATTTTTCTCAGAAAACAGAAGATAATCAATCAAAGGGTTAACACGAATCGTTGTGTAATTTGCTAAATACTCCTCCTTAGAGGCACAAATATTTAAAACAGCCTCCCAATGATCAATATAATCATGTTCTTGCCCAGATTGCTCCAACATATTCAACAGCTGTACCTGTAATATATGTGCATTTGTTTGTGTACGTTCACTATAACGTGCCATCCAGTACAACGCGTCGGCTACTCGACTTAGCATGCTGCAATTCCTCCTTTAAAATCCACGTATCCTTTGCACCGCCCCCTTGAGAGGAATTCACCACAAGAGACCCTTCTTGTAGTGCCACTCTGGATAATCCACCAGGCAACACATAGCAATCCTCACCCTTCATGACATAGACACGTAAATCAACATGGCAAGGATAAAATCGCCCATTCTGGAAGGCAGGTGCTCTGGACAATTTAATCGTTGGTTGTGCAATGTATTGATAGGGCTGTTCAACAATTTTTTGCTTAAATAAAGCAATCTCTTCCTTACTCGCATGTGGACCAATTAACATGTCATAGCCACCAGAGGCTCCTACATTTTTAATAACGAGCTCGTGTATATGCTCTAGCACCCATTCACGCTGACTGTCATCTCCTAGATGATAGGTTTTCACATTCGGTAGAATAGGTTCTTCCTGTAAATAATAGCGAATCATCTCAGGCACATAGGCATACATTGCTTTATCATCTGCCACTCCATTCCCAACAGCATTCAGGATGGATACATGACCTGCTTGATAAGCAGCCATTAAATGTGGAACACCTAATAAAGAATCCTCACGAAAGACAGTAGGATCTAGAAAGTCATCATCAATCCGCCGATAAATAATATCGATTTGCTGTAGGCCATAAATGGTTTTCATATAGACCTTCAAATCCTGTACAACTAAATCACGGCCCTCGACGAGCTGGATGTTTAAATGCTGGGCTAAAAAAACATGATCGTAATAAGCAGAATTGTACATGCCTGCTGTCAGAAGTACAGCTTTAGGCTCTCTTTCTGCTTGCATGGAAGGTGGACGATGGGCAAGAAGTGCTTTTTTCATATAAGCCATTTGTTTATCAAGAGGTCGAATCGTATGCTTGGAGAAAAATTCAGGGTATACTTCCTTCATCACATCCCGATTTTCAAAGACATAGGAAATGCCGGAAGGGTTGCGTAAATTATCTTCGAGTACATGATAATCACCTTTTTCATCCCGAATTAAATCAATCCCTGCTAAAAATATATGATTCGCAATTGGTACTTGAAGTCCTCTCATGGTTGGTTTGAAATATGGATTATTTTCAACAAGCTGCCTCGGAATAAGACCGTCCTGAAAGATCTTTTGCTGTCCATAAACATCCTGTAAAAATTTGTTGAGTGCCTCCACGCGCTGCTTGACACCTGCTTCAATCATGGCCCATTTGGTTTGAGGAATAATAATTGGGACACAATCAAAAGGCATGGTACGTTCTGTTCCATCTTGTGCACCATATACCGTAAAAGTAATTCCTTGTCTGAGAAAGCTCGCCTGCGCTTGTCGGTATTTTTCTTCAAGTTGCTCCCGCGAAAAAAAGGTTAGCTTATGATGAAAAGATCGATAATGAGGCTTTGGCTTATTGCCATCAAACATTTCATCGAAAAACAGACTAGAATCATATAAATTCATCATATGGATCGCCTCCGAATTCAAGTAGTAGTGAAAACATGTTACACTGTGAATAAATACATAAAAGGAGCTAACAACCATGACCATCATTAATTTAATGCAAGCGTATGAATTAGATAAACTATCCAAATTAAATTTATCAGACGAGGAAATTTTACGAGCTTTGCGTTCGGGGGATGTATCAGCTTGGCAAGAACAAGTGCCAAACTATGAATTTAGCGAGACAATGGCTCTATATCAGGAAGGGGAACAACAGTTCTTAAAGGCATACCATGGCCATTATCGAATCAAGTATGTAACATTACCAGGCATCCAACGTTTATTGCAGCTACGCTTTCAATTAGAAGAAGGGAAGGATTACCAACTATTAGAAACAGGTATCCAGCATTTAACGTGTGATGAGGAAACAGTCACAAGACTTCAGCAAATGTTATCGACAAACTGGTCACTAACAAAACAAGAGGATGGGAATTATTCAGTTTTTGTAAAATAATCCCATGCGCGTTGTGAGACGAATCAACATGGACAGTTACCCATCTATTGTTTTTTCGAAGCGTCTCACACAGCAAATAAAGTCTACTAGATTTTAATATTCATTTACCGAGAACTTTATGCCTAAAATCCTATAACTGTCACAAAATAGTTGTAACAAAAATCCTCTTTTTAAAAAGGGGTTTTTTTATTACCTTCGAACAGAACGTTTGTTCTTGTGTGCGAAAAAGGGCATTTTTTTCAATAAAGTTCCCAAATTTATATTTGGGAACGTTTTTTCATGGTAAAATAGAGCAAATAGAGGTGATGAGCATGCAAAAAACAAAACAACCAAAATTTATGAAGGATTTTCTTGTCTATTTAACAACCATCAAAGGAAAGTCTCAGCGCACAAGAAAAGAATATGAATATGACCTGACCTTATTTTTCCGCTTCCACAAAGCTGTCCAGGAGGATTTGGATATAGAGAATTTATCCGCCATTGATATTGGCACTATTACAATAGAAGAAATACGCGAAATGACATTAGAGGATCTTTATTTATTCATGGAATATTGCGAAGTACAGCGAGGCAATTCAGCTGCTGCACGAGCACGAAAAGTGGCCACATTAAAATCCTTTTTTAAATATTTAAAAGGCAAACGTCGACTTATCGAGGAAAATCCTGCAGATGAATTAGAGACACCAAAGATAGGCAGAAAACGACCCATTTATATGAACCTACAAGAAGCTACACAATTTATAGATGGGATTAAAAGCAATCAGGCATCCCCGAGAAATTATTGCATGATGATGTTTTTCTTAAATTTAGGAATACGTGTCACCGAGCTATGTCAGCTTAATAAGACATCCATTCAAGGACGTTATTTAACGGTAATTGGGAAGGGCAACAAAGAGCGCACAGTCTATTTAAATGATAGCTGTATGCAGGCACTTGCTGACTATGAAAACAGTGGGAAGACACCCTATAAAGGCGAAGGCGAGGAGCCACTATTTGTGTCTCAGAAGGGAACACACTTTACACGTCAAACCGTTGCCAAAATCGTTAAACGCATTAATCAGCAGTCAGGTCTTCAAAAAGAACGACTTACACCACACAAGCTACGCCATACATCCGCAACGATGATGTATAAAGCAGGGGCAGATATCCGTAGTTTGCAGCACATTTTAGGGCATTCTAGCGTCGCAACCACGCAAATTTATACACATATTGAAGATGAGCAGCTACAGCATGTTTTAGAGAATAATCCATTTAATATTGTTCGTGAAAGATGATTTTCCCCTCTCCATATCGAATATATAGTAGAAGACCTAATGAAAGGGGAGCCAAGGATGTCAAACGTCAAAGAACATCTCGATACCACAAGAACACAATTGCTTCAGGAAATTCACTTATTGGACGATACAACCTTTAATAAGAAACCAGATGCACAAAGCTGGAGTGTGGCACAAATCTGTCATCATCTCGTATTAGTAGAGGAAGCAACAAAGAAAGCCATTACATGGGGATTAAAGGCAGAGGAACAGTCAACACCCGCTCGAAAAAATGTTCAGCTCATCTTAGATCGAACAAGAAAGTTCCAAGCACCGCCTATTGTAGAGCCAGCAGAAGAGCCTTTCACTGTTCAAGCGATGCTGGATTTACTAGCTACAACAAGAAAGAACCTCCTCGCCTTTTTGCAAACAATCGAGGAACCTGAAGCATTAACTAAGCGCGCTGTGAAGCACCCAGCCTTAGGAGAATTACCACTCGACCAATGGATTGAAATGGTCTATATGCACGAGCAGCGTCATATCAAGCAATTACAAGAAATCGTTAGAGAATAACATATATGAAAGGAATTTGGCACAGGAGACGAGCTAAATTCCTTTTATTGTTATTCAATTTTTCTGTTATAATCTCTTGACGTGCTACATAATCTGTTATATATTAAATAAAAATAATAACAACTGTTATAAAACAGATTTAGTTAGAGGAGGAAATTTAAATGTCAAAGTATCGTGATGGTTATGAATTTTATTGTGAAATGTGTGAGCGCTATGGATTGGAGCCAATTTCTTTCCGTTACTATGTATTACAATTATCACAGCAACAACTTTCGGCTTACAATATGCAAGCAAAACAATTAGGAATTTAAAAGGAGTGATTATGACGGAAGCCGCCGTGAATATTTTATGAAAAGCCCAGCCATACTAAATAAAATGGTCTGGGCTTTCGTGATTTCAGCAAGAAATTTCAGATAATTCATTGACAAGTACAGTAGTCTGTTATATATTTTTAAACAAATAATATTTCTGTTATATAACAAAAAATCAGACGTAAAATAGGGAATGTGAAAGGAAGTTATGAGGATGACAGATTATCGAGAAGGTTATGAATTTTATCGTCAAGTATGTGAGGAGCATGGGCTAGAGCCTATTAATTTTCACTATTACATTTCAAGTTTATCCCAAGAGCAATTAGATGCCTACAACATGCAGGCGAAATCAATAGGGGGTTCAATAGAATATGAGGTCTCTTAACATATAAAATGCCTTACTTCCTATGTGGGACAGTAAGGCATTTTACTTTAACAAAAATTTTACAAGACACTCAAACATATTATATAAAACTTTTATATTTTGTTTTAAAAAGATAAATAGCCTAAATAAACTATTTAATATAGTTCAAAAGTATTGAATAACAATATATTTAGACAATTACAAGGAGGTTATATCCACTAATTTTTGTCTATTTTATTAAAAACTATCAAATGCAGCTTTGAATGTTTTTGAGATTTGGGTTGAATTAACTGCTTTTCTAAGACTATAATATAATTACATAAAAAAGGGCGATATACCACAACTTTATACCTCGCTGTAAGATAAAGCAAAAGTACCAAACCCTTCATATTTTAATGAATGGAGAATGAAAATGATGAATATCACGCCTAGTAGTGTTAATCAAATGAACTACAGTCTAAAAGAATTACAAGATATCTTTTCCGCCATGAATAGTTCCATCATTGTAGCGATTACAGATCGTACCGGAAAAATTACTTTTGTTAATGATCATTTTTGTAAAATTTCGAAGTATACGCGTGAAGAATTAGTTGGTCAAGATCACCGTTTACTAAATTCAGGCTTTCATCCCAAATCTTTCTTTAGAGAGATGTGGAAAACAATCGGTAATGGCGATATGTGGAATGGCGAGGTGTGCAATCGTGCAAAGGATGGCAGTTTATATTGGGTGAAAACAACGATTTTTCCGTTCCTAGATGAACGAGGAAAGCCTTATCAATATATTGCCATTCGCGTAGATATTACAGCGCAAAAGGACATTAAAAAAATTACTCATATTGCCTATCACGATGAACTAACAGGGCTACCAAATCGTCGCAAATTAGAACAGCGTTTAGAAAATGAATTTCATCAATCTCGACGTACAGGAGAGAAGTTTGCGTTATTTTTCATTGATGTGAATCGTTTCAAACACATTAACGACGGACTTGGTCATATTATTGGTGATATGTTTTTAGTGGAAATGTCCAATCGTCTGCGCAATATTGATCATACTTCGAATTCTTTTTATCGCCACAATAGCGATGAATTTGTCATGATTCTAAATGATGTCAATCGCATTGATGAAATGGCTAAGGAAATTATTGGCGTCTTCAATGAAAGCTTTATTGTCGATACCTATGAATTTTATGCGAGTATTAGTATCGGCATCAGTGTATTCCCAGATCATGCAAACTCTGTGGAAGAATTATTGAAAAATGCGGATATTGCTATGTATGCTGCAAAATCTACACGAGGTAATCAATATCGACTATATCGTGATAATATGGACGAGGCCAATGATAAATGGCTTTTGCTGGAAACGAAATTACATCAAGCATTAAAGCAAGATCGTCTAGAATTACATTATCAGCCTAAGATCGACTTAAAAACGGATTCTGTTATTGGTATGGAGGCATTGCTACGCTGGTATGACCCTGAATTAGGTCATATTCCGCCAGATCGTTTTATTCCATTTGCAGAGGATTGTGGATTGATTAATGATATTGGTGTATGGGTTTTACGTAAAGCCTGTGCTCAAGCTCGTCAGTGGAATGAATCACATGATTTATCATTGCGGGTAGCTGTAAATATTTCACCAATTCATATTAGTACAGGTGGCTTTGTAGATATGGTGCGTAGTGTCATTGCAGAAACAGGCATTGACCCTAATTTATTAGAAATTGAAATTACCGAGATGAGTATGCTTGATTATACGGAAGATTTAATTGATACTATCAAGCAATTACGAGAACTAGGTATAACTATTTCATTAGATGATTTCGGGACAGGCTATTCATCGTTAAATTATTTAAAAAAATTCCCAGTGGATGTACTTAAAATTGATCGTGCCTTTGTCCGTGATATCGTACCTGAGAAGTCTGGAATCGCTATGATTTCAGCCATGATTTCATTAGCACATGCCTTAAACCTCCAAGTAGTAGCTGAAGGTGTAGAGGAGGAAGCTGAATTAAATGTTCTGCGTGAGCATGGATGTGAGTATGTGCAGGGCTATTATTTTAGTAAGCCTTTATCTGTAGAAGATTTTACGAATCTCATTGTTAATACTGTCACAAATAAACCCAGTTATTAATTGCTATTCCTGAATGATTTTGCTAAAGTGGGATAAAGTAAAACTGTTAACATGATAAACCATTTGATGATGTGGCCAAGTAAGTAAGAATTGTGAAACAGAAAATATAGCACCTGCTGAGAGCTATATCACCGCTTCTTGACTGAACACCTACCACGGAGATGTTATGCAAACATAACCGAGTCGTTTTCGTTACCAAACGTGAGAGGGCTTTATAATCTACGTAAAGCTAAATCAAGGTGGTACCACGTCATTCCAGCACAAAGACGTCCTTATTCAGAGGACAGCTTTGTGCTTTTTTTCTTGCTTCAGCTAAATCTTCAGACGGGTTGAACAAGTATTCATTTAACAAAATTGGAGGAGAAAACATGTCAAAACAACTAGAAGATTTTTCGAAATGGTATATCGAGACCATCCAAAAAGCCGATTTAATGGATTATACACCTGTTCGAGGCTGTATCGCCTTTAAGCCAGACGGCTATGAAATTTGGGAGCATATTCAGGAGGAAATGGATCGTCGCTTTAAAGAGACAGGACATCGTAATGCCTATTTCCCAATGCTTATCCCTGAATCCTTCTTTCAAAAGGAAAAGGATCATATCGAAGGTTTCTCACCTGAGCTTCCTTGGGTAACCGAGGCAGCAGGGGAACAATTAGAAGAACGGCTAGCCCTTCGTCCAACATCTGAGACGATGATTGGTCATCTTTACTCTAATTGGATTAAAAGCTACCGTGACCTACCAGTGCTAATCAACCAATGGGCAAATGTCTTCCGTTGGGAAAAAAAAACACTGCCTTTTATCCGGACATCAGAATTTTTATGGCAAGAAGGGCATACAGCGCACGTGGATGAAGCAGATGCTCGGCAGGAAACAATGCAAATGCTAGACATTTATAAAGAAGTAGTAGAACAGGTGCTAGCAATTCCTGTCTATGATGGACAAAAAACACCTTCTGAACGTTTCGCAGGGGCTGTCGATACGTACTCTATTGAGGCAATGATGAAAAATGGCAAGGCTGTGCAAGCAGGAACATCGCATTATTTAGGAACAAAATTTGCTGAAGCCTTTAATATCAAGTATTTAAATAAAGCGAACCAGCACGAATACGTACACACAACATCTTGGGGTACATCTACACGCTTAATTGGTTCAGTTATTATGGTGCATGGCGATGAGCAGGGACTTGTTTTACCTCCACGCATCGCACCAACGCAAGTCGTTTTAATTCCAGTAGGACCATGGAAAAAGAACCCTCAAATCATGGAGCATTTAGATGAGATTTTTGCAGCCTTAAAAGCGAAGGGTATTCGAGTACGTTTGGATGATTCAGACCAATCGCCAGGCTATAAGTTCAATGAATGGGAGCTAAAGGGCGTGCCTGTGCGTGTTGAATTAGGGCCACGTGACCTAGAAAACAAGCAAGCTTTACTGAAAGCGCGTGATGAAGAAGAAAAACGAACTGTTGATTTAGCTACAATCATCACAGCTATTGAAGAAGAATTAACAACCATGCAAACGCGCTTATTAGAAAAAGCTCGTCAATTCCGTGAAGCAAATGCTCACACAACAATTGACACACTTCCACAATTACAGCAGCACATTGACACAGCAAAAGACAATGGCACAATTCCAGGCTGGGTGCTTGCTGGCTGGTGTGGCGAGGATGCATGTGAGGAAAAAGTAAAGGAAGAAACGAAATACACATCTCGCAATATTCCTTTCAATCCACCAACAACGAAAACCACATGTATTGGCTGTGGAAACGAAGCAAAACATACAGTTTGGTTTGCACAAGCTTATTAATTAACAAAGCATGAACAGAACGCCCGAACAATTATGAAGCACACTAGGTTGTTTTATAATTTAGTTCGGGTTTTTGATGTTCTGCTAAAAAGACTTTATTTCCATTTAGATAGTCAAAATTCTCACTCTTGTTTCTCCATGGCTCCTCCAGATAACCTCCAAATAGGCATTGATCCAACGAGCTGTCTTAATCACTCATAATGGTGTTCCACCTTAGCATCTATCGCCAAGTTCTCATCATGATTGTGATAAAATAAAGGGACGTTCGCTTCTGAAAAATCCTAAAGAAATGGGGATATGAATGACAGTATTACAAGAAGTATTTGATCACTACCTAAATATCAAGTTTAATCGGGGTTTACCAGCTGTTCAAATGAAGGACTTCGAATATGTTTTATTAGAAGATACTAGCGCAGAGCTCTTTTTTATTGATCGCGAACAGGGGACATTTTTGGAATGGGCAGAGGCATTTCAACCACAAAATCCTCATTATGTTCAAAAGCCAGACTGGCAGCCTATGCTTACATCTTGTTTCAAGCAGCTAGATGTTTATGATGAGCAAGTTTGCTATTATTTGCTCTACACAATAAATGCAACGACTAGAATAATTCCACGGAACCCGTATAACAAAATGAATGATTTTATGAAAAACTATTGCTTCTTTCAACTTGCTCATTTAGAGCATGTTACGATACTCAGCAAAGAGCAGAAACAACAGTTAAAGGACTTTTTATTCTTTTTCTATCTGTATAGCCATCCAGTGAACGAGGAAACACTTTATGCTTTTTCGTTCAAAGAAGGAACATTAATTCATGCTAAAACGAATATCAATATGGAGCAATATTTTTCTCATTATCATGATTATATTTGTCAGCATAAGCATGACAGAGCATTATTAACACCACATGAGATAAATGCTTGCAAGAAGCTGACAATCGAACTTTTGAGAAGCATCGAAGGAAAATCAAATAGACTCGTTATGCCTTTTGAAGATGGCATAGAGTACCTACATCTAATTAATAATGTAGATGATTTTTTACATATGTTTAATCAAAATAATAAGGCATTCTATCAATTGCTTCATAGCTTTCTATTCGATCATCATCAATCGAATCCTTATCGTGAGCATTGCTTTAGTATGCTATTACAGAATTATGTCACTTATATTTTGACTTTTCACTTTGATGACCTTATTCAGTTAATAGCGTATTTCCATGACTTACCATCAATAGGTAGGATGATTATCAATAAAATTTTTGTCGATACCATCTTTATGCAAAAGATATTGAAAGAGGCCAATATTAACCTTAATAATTATCCTACGATTATAGAGTTTTTTGACGAGGATGCTAGAAGCATATATCTTGATGAACAGTAAAAGGAGACAAGGAAATGACCAACACAACTGGCTGGAAACAGAATGCACAAAATCGCACATTTATTGCTTCATTTAGTGGTGGCAAGGATAGTGTTTTAGCTTTATATAAAGCATCACAGGTGGGCCAAGCAATGGGACTCATAGTGATGCTAGAGGAAGAAGGGAAACGTTCAAGGTCCCACGGGATGCCACCTGCGCTTATCCAGGCACAAGCTGACTCTATTGGGCTGCCAGTCTATACTGCTGCAGCAAGCTGGGCGGATTATGAAGAAGTATTTGTAGGTTTATTAGTAAAGGCAAAGCAGCAGGGAGCTGAAGTGTTAGTAACAGGAGACTTAGATATGCCTGCACATGGCTGCTGGCACGATAAAGTCACTAAAAAGGTAGGTTTAAAGCTAGGCATGCCATTGTGGGAGATGAACCATCGTGAGGCTGTCGATGAATTTATTCACTTAGGATTTATTACAATAATTGTCACGGTCAACCTATCCTTGGGCATGACGGAGGACGATTTAGGGCGTGTGCTTACCCCTGAATATGTAAAGGAGCTTGAAGCCCGTAGCATTGACCCATGCGGAGAAGGCGGCGAATTCCATACGACCGTCATTGATGGCCCTCTATTCAAGCAGTCAATTGCGGTGCGTAAAGGTTCCGTTATAAGAGATGGAGACTACGCCTTTTTACCCTTAGAGCTAGCATAAATTCACATCAGAAAACCTTTATTGGGATGCGCAATTCATGTCAATAAGGGTTTTTCTTTTAAGGCGTATTGTTATTCTGTTACGTGACTCCATAACAACTGAAGTTAACAAATGAATAATTACCCGAAAGTACATAGGCTCCTCCTCTGTACTTTTTGTATTTCAGCTAGTTTTCCTTGTAGGTATAGAACTCCTACCACTTTGACCAAAATAATATTTGACTGGACACTATTTGGTGTCATATAATTAAGACACCAATCAGTGTCCTATTAGAAAGGGTGGTGGTTTTGAATAACAATCATCAAGAGCGTGACGTTTATGTAGCCATTGCTGACCCAACAAGACGAAAGTTGATCCGTTTATTGGCAGAGGTAGATGAGTTACCGCTTCACGAATTAACCGCTCAATTTGATATGGGGCGTACTGCTGTCTCGAAACATTTAGCCATTCTAAAAGATGCAGGCCTTGTTCTTGCACGCAAGGAAGGTAGAGAGACGAGATATCGATTGAATGCAGCTCCATTGAAAGAAATACAAGATTGGGTATCGTTTTATGAAGGTTTTTGGAAAGAAAGAATCGCGAAATTACATCTATTATTGGAGGAAAAAAAATGAAACCAGATGTATCATTAGATTTTAAATTTACAAGTTCCATCGAACAAGTATGGCATGCTTTAACAGACTCAGATACACTAGCAAAATGGATCTGGAACAATGACTTCCAACCAATCGTAGGACATAAATTCCAATTCCGTGCTGAACCAAATGAATGGTGGGACGGTATTGTAGACTGTGAGGTACTGGAAGTGGAAGAGCCTCACAAATTATCTTATACTTGGACAAGTGCTGGCGAAACAACAACAGTTACATGGACATTAACACAGGTAGCAGATGGTACGACTCAGCTTCATCTTGATCAAGGTGGCTTCAGCGAAGAAACAAAGGCACGTCAAGGTGCAATCGAGGGAGCAAAATATGCTTGGACAAATATGAGTGCACAGCTTGAAAAAGTATTAGCGTAGAATAAATTAAATAACAGCAAGAAGAGCGCAATTCCGTAGCAAGAATTGTGTTCTTTCATGTTCAGTCCCATCTTTTAATTTTCTTAAATGGAAGGATAACTAAATGAAAATTAATGAACTAATTGCCAATAATATTAACCGTCTAGATGTCGTTTTATCCGACGATCAATCTTTAGCCATAGCAGGTTTATCTGGCTCAGGGAAGACGACATTTTGTCAAACGATTGGAGAAGAATCCAAAAAACGTCTTGTTTCTTTATTGCCAAAGGCTGAATATCAATATTTGTTTCCAAACATTATGGAAACGAACTTCAGTGCCATCAAAATGGAGGACATGCCCCTTGTACTTTTTCTAGGAAAATCCTCAATCTCTAGCAATCCACGTTCCACAATTGGTACACATACAGGTGTTTTTAAAGAAATTCGTAATCGACTGGCAGATGAGTTTCAGCTATCGCCAGAGATGTTTTCCTTTAACAATGCGTTAGGTTGGTGTCCTGCATGTAAGGGGCGAGGCACGACAAAAAATGTAGAATGTAAAAAATGTTTGGGTAAGCGCTATAGTCCAGAAGTGGAGCAGTATAAAATCACTTTATGGAATGAACTCTATAGTATTTCTGATATTCATCATTTAAGTATAGAAGCCATCTATTCCTTATCAAAAGAATTAAATATCAGTGAAGAAAAACAGCATATTCTGCATAATATTATGCAAATGAATATTGGCTACTTAACCTTAAATCGTATTATGGGGACTTTATCAGGTGGAGAATTAACAAGGCTGTACTTAGCAGAATTCATGGCAACAAGCGAAAACACCGTGATTATTGTTGATGAAATTTCTGTGGGTCTGGACCATAACACCTTACTAAAAATTTTAGAGCAAATACAACAGCTAGGCGCTAAAAACCAAATTTGGTTGATTGATCATTCTGATACTGTGTTAGACACGGCAGACGAGCATCTATTCTTTGGACCAGGTAGTGGAAAATACAGAGGAAAAATCGTTGAAGAATCTCCACGACCAAAGCCTATTTATTGGGAACGAAATCCAGCAGCACCAACATCCTATTATCAATTCGGAGATTTATATTGCCGTAATATCCAAATGGATGCAATAGACATTCCACAAAATCGACTTGTTACCTTTACAGGAGAGTCTGGTTGTGGGAAATCAACGCTTGTTAATGAGTGTATTGCTAAAGATTTTATCAAACACTATCCAAAGGACAAACTCGTGATGGTTGGGCAAGATCGTAACCAATCCATTACGAGTCGTTCCACTGTCGCGACATTCCTTGATATTAAAAAGAAACTAACAAAATATAGTGAGGACATTGATGATATTTTCCAACGCTCGATTGAAGATATAATCGATGAACTACCTAATGAGGATATCGCACATAAACGCTTAAGCTTATTGATTAAGCTTGGACTAGGCTACTTAACGCTTGAGAGAAAAACGCAATCTCTATCGACTGGTGAATTCCAATGTGTGCATCTAGTCTCAGAGTTATTTGCCAACGCTCGTAATCCCCATACATTATTTATTTTTGATGAGCCTTCTAAAGGGCTATCTCAGAACATTTTAAACCAATTCATCGATAGTGTCAGGGACATCCTAGAGGATGAATCTATCTCCATCATCATGATTGAGCATAATGCCTATATGCTGGAAAGCTCTGATTTTGTTGTTGACTTCGGTAAAAGACAGCAGGAGCCTGTAACACATCTAAATGTAGTTAGCCATGAAGATTATTTTAATCAGGATAATCATTCAATGGGTTCAACTCCATTACAAATCACATCTACACTCGCATTAAGGCAGGGCATTCAATACTTAGAAGACAACCATATTAGCTATTTCAAAAATGCGGAAAATATATATAAGGGTGGCATCTTAAAAAGCTTATCTTCCATGGCTCGTCTGATTTACGGTGAATATGAATCAAACAAAATTGCCCCAGTTGTTGCCATTGATTTGGAAAGACATTTATATAGCCAATATAGCTTCCTGTATGAAATAGGTGGCCTAATCAATCATATTGTGGCTGCTCATCCAACAAATAAGGATACGAGAAGCTTCGATTTTTATAGCCAAGAAAATCATTGCCCTAGCTGCTCTGGACGATTGGAAATTGAAAAATTCGATTTTGATCTTGTGGTACAAGACAAAAACGTGCCATTTTGGGACGGCCTACTACATCCCGATATAATGGAGGTTTTAAAATACTATCAACATTCTAAATTAGAATTTCTCTTTGAGCAGATTAAAATAGAGCTGGGTCAGGACATTAGTAAAAGCTATCATGATATGACTGAGGAAGAAAAGCATACATTTTTATATGGTTATTGGGACAAGTCCTTTTATGATAAGGCAACGAAATCCTCGAAAAAGTGGGAGGGCTTTAATTTTATCATTGGTCGTTATATCGTGATTTCAAAATCCATTATTAAAGAGCAAATGAAGGAAACAAGAGAAATGGTACCATGCCAAATTTGTCATGGGACTGTGCTCAACCACCAAAAGAAATTACGATTTGGGGACACAGATATTCGTGACGTAATTCGCCAACCGCTTGATGAAGTCATCAACATTGTAGGCAACTTACCACAACTAGAAAAAATCAAAGCCATCGTGGGCGGAGACATGTCACTGCTACAGGATGTTTCCTTATTGCCAAGGGAAATACAGGTATCCCTAAAAATGCTGGAATTAGAGCTAGCAAGCTTTGTCGGCTATGAAATCGTACTACAAAACGCTTTTCCTTTTTGGGCCAAAATCAAAGATAATCTAGAGCGCATCAGCCATAAAAATCAAGTGACCATCTGTGATTTTGCCAATATACAGGAGACAAGAGAAACCATCATCGATCAATATTTTACAAATGGTAAATATAAAAAACTAACATATGTATATGAAGCATTTGGCTACAAGAAAATCGTAACCCAAATCAATAAAGTCAAAGCCAGTCATTCCTGTCCATTCTGTAAAGGGAAAAAGGTGCTCTCTGAAGATGGACTGCATGATGGAGTCCATAAGTTAACCGTGCCCTGTGTAAGCTGTGGCGCAAGTGGCATTAATGAGGAGGGACGCCAGCAAATCGTTGATGGCATTGATGTGGAAACATGGCTAACTGGTACTGTAAGCGATGTTGTTACAGAGGGCTCCCATCTTGAGGCCGTTGCCAATATTCCTATTTTTAATCGTATACGCGAATTGAATAAGCAGGAAATGATGGCAGTCTATCAGTTCCTTCAATCAAATCACTAAATCATCAAACCCATGTGCTTCGGCATATGGGTTTCTTTCGTTGGACTAGAATTACTCACTAATTTTTCCACAAAAATTCATAATTCGTGTCATCTTTGATTACTATAAAGATAACAGTAATGGTAGTAAAAGGGAGGACATGGTTTGGTAAAAAAAGTGCTGTTATTCGGGGATATTGGCATTGATGATACGGTGGCATTGATCTATGCACGGCTTAATCAAGAAATAGAAATTGTGGGACTCGTTGCAGATTATGGCAATGTATCGCGAGAGGATGCGGTATCCAATATTTATTATGTCATGAAATTGTTCGACTTCCCTCAAGGTATTCCTGTGATCTTAGGAGCAGAAGTACCCTTAACAGGAGAGCAGCCGACCTATTACCCAGAAATTCATGGTGAACGAGGTCTTGGACCCATCATCCCAAATGATAATCACGAATTAAAAATTGAGAACTTTTTTGAAATCGTCAACATTATTGAAAGGTATAAGCATGATGAGCTAATTATTGTTAATATTGGGCGATTAACCTCACTAGCCACGATGCTTATCCTTTATAAAGAGCTTATGAAAAATATCAAGGAATTTTATATTATGGGTGGAGCATTTTGGGTGCCAGGTAATGTAACGACAGTGGCTGAAGCGAATTTCCATGGTGATCCCTTTGCCGTTAATATTGTGCTTACCTATGCAACGAATGTGACAATCATCCCTTTAAATGCGACACAAAAGGCCATTGTCACACCTGGGATGGTGGACTATATTGACTCCTTTGGCAAAACAAAAATTCTAAAGCCCTTAATGGAATACTATACACGTTTTTATAAAGAACGGGACCCCTCACTTCTAGGAAGTCCCGTGCATGATGCGTTAACACTAATGGCAGTCATTTATCCTGACATGTTTATTTATGAGTCCTATCCTGTAACCGTTGTCGACAAGTTAGAAGGACCTGCAAGGGGGCAAAGTATTGCCGAGACAAGACCTTATGAAAATAATAATGGCGAAAAAAAGCATCGTATTGCCTTTGATATTCATTATGAACATTTTTTCCAAAACTTTTTATCGGTTATGACAGGGCAACCATTTCACTAGTTATTCAAAAACACCATCCCTTAAAATTGTAAAATCAACATGGACATTTACCTTCATGTCTTTATATATTTTTTGCCATTTATCCTTTGTTAGCTTAGAATGTCTTACTTCGCTTCGATATTTCTCACCAAAGCCAAAGATATCAGACTCAACTTCCTGACTATGAGCAATCACTCTACGTATTTCCTTTGATAATTTTTTCTCGATTGCTTTTTCCAGTGCCGCCACACTTTTGGGGTCCCCTTGATTGATGTCAGGGTACACCTCTAATACTCTTGATTTGATTTTGACGTTCAGGTCAAATGTTGGCGTATCCGCATCAACTAACTTCATTTCTCGTTTCGACTGGATTGCATCAAAGGCTACCGTTATTTTATTGGCAGGCTTTTGAAGAATTTCGGAAGGTACATCTTCGTTTTCCAGAACGGTTTCATATAAACCTACTTTAAAGGTATCTCTGACAATCTTTACGTAAAAGCTATCTTTTGCTGGAAGGGTGCTGACCATTTTGCTGCCTTTAAAAAGAGCTATCCCACTTAATTCCACCAGCTCGTCATCTCTTTTAATAATAGGCATGGCAAATTCTTTTCCAGATGAATAGAAATCATGGGCAATTTGATGAAGTGTAGAGGAAATCATGTATTCCTGCTTGACATTTTGTTCAATTAACCTAAAAATATGCTGCCCAATATCCTCAATATTTTGATATTCGTATTTCAGTAATGTTTCTGTTTCACCTTCCACAATAGCCATAAAGATTCCATTGCTGACACTAGCATTTTCTAGGTTTGTATCAATATAATAGCGAAGGTCTTTTTTTGCCAATTCCTCTCCAAATAGGATGACTCTCATTTGACCAACCATGATTTTTTTCGAAAGCTTACGATTGGCTTCCATCCGATTTCCTTTACTCGTATCGTTTTCTGTAGACAGAACTTCCACATTGCTTTGAAATTCGGGATTTACTTCACGAATAACAGCTGTTGTCTTTATTTTATCCTCTGTTCCTACATCATAGCCGACTAAAGTAGTTAATCCAACTTTATCCAAAATATTGGTTTGTGCACATCCATATAAAAAAACAAAGGATAGAAGAATCATCCATCTTCCTCTAAGTTTGTTCATTCTTTTTCACCTTCTTTGATGTGAAGTTCTTCTTTAGTCGTGCTATTGGCCAAAGTAAAATAGGGTAGACAAAGATTACGTAAAAAGCAATCTGTCCAAACACCGTGTTAATTGTATTAATCTGTGTCCGTGTTTGAACCAATAATGTTCCAATTAAAACGATGAATGAAAAGAGCCAAACAAATGTCTTTTCACTTATCGGGAATAAACGAATTGCTCCGCGGTACGCAGCCCATAAGTATAGACATAGATTCGGTAAAATGATTAGCATCCAAAAACAAACAGCTACAAATTCAAAGCGTTCCATAAAGGGGAAGCTAATAAAACTAAATAATGTCAAGGTTGCCCATATCGTTTTCAATAGCTTGCCCTCACTGTAATAAGCAATGGACACCAGCATCACGGCTAAATAGATGATGGTTGTAGCTAATAGTCCTAAATGAACAGGTTTTCTGATTTTTTTCTTGTCTTTTACAAAGGGGTAAATCACGTTTAGAATTTCAAAGCCGATAATCGTAAAGGTCATTGATTGTGCCCCTTTTAAAATGGAGCGAATATCATTTTCTAAAATAGGGAGAAGACTTTCTACTGTAGCGTATTTCATCGGAAATGCTAGCATTGGGAAAATCCATAAGGAGAGAATGATACTAAAAAAAGACACGCCTACAATGACACGAAGCCCTCCCGTAAAGGCATAAATAATAATAATTAATAAAGTTGCTGACAGGAACCAGGTCTCGATGCTAGGAAAAATCCATGCTTGTATAACTTCAATATAATTTCGTAAAACAGAAAAGAACGCCACGGAGCAATAGATGACATAAATTGCATTTAAAAAATTGCCAATCCATTTGCCAAAAATATCAATTTGAATTCCGTATAGATCCTCAGAGCCGTAAATTTCTAACGTTTTAATCATACAAAACGTAACAAGATGTGTGGCAATCCCAGCCAGTAGAACAGAAATCCATGCATCCTGTCTAGCATCCTGATAGATAATGCGTTGAAATCCCTGTATACCAACCCCAATTTGAGCACCGTGTACCACAAAAAAAAGCAAATAAGCATTAATCATATCTTTAGGGCTAAGTTGTATAGGTTTTGCCATTTATTTCACCTTCAGTTCAACTTTTATCAGGTTTCACTGGCTCTGGCACAAATTTATGTTCATCCTTTGGTCTTGTCAAAGCAGGTCTTTTTGATGTTAATGGGACAGGCATTCTAATAATACTATCCCGCATTTCCTTCAACCTCGGTGGATAGAAGGGAGACATATACGGAGCACCCAAGCTTGACTGACGTAACAAATGAATCAGAATAAAACAAAAAGCCAACATGATACCATAAAAACCCCAAAATCCTGCAAGTATAATAATAGGGAAGCGAATAAGACGAATCACATTGCCCATCATATAACTTGGCGACGTAAAAGAGGCTAGGGCACTTAACGCAATGATAATCAGCAATATATTACTGGTAATCCCTGCCTGTACAGCTGCTGTTCCAATAACAATACCACCAACGATACCAATTGTTTG
The DNA here is from genome assembly GCF_001043675.1 of Lysinibacillus sp. LK3. NCBI lineage: Bacteria > Bacillati > Bacillota > Bacilli > Caryophanales > Bacillaceae > Lysinibacillus > Lysinibacillus sp. LK3. The sequence continues at coordinate 58,974 of NZ_LDUJ01000015.1, read as the reverse complement.
TCCAATTTTAGTTGGTAATCTGGCTCCTGCTTCTCTCAGTAGTTCAATAATAAATTCCAGCAGCAAAGCCTCAAATATGGGCGGGAAAGGAACTAAAGCCCTTGATTCACTTAATGGTACGAGAAAGGCTTGTGGAATCACTTCATAATGAAAGGTAAGAGCTGCCACATAAAATGGTGTTAAATAAACAGATAAAAAGAAGGCAGCCAGTCGTAATAAACGAAGAAAAGTAGCAATTTGCCATCTTAAATTTTGATCTTCTTGACTTTGAAAAAACTCAGTAAATCCTTGAGGGGAAACGATAGCCATTGAACTACCATCTACGAGAACCCCAATTTTTCCATCTAAAATGCCATCACAAAATCTGTCAGGTCTTTCTGTCAATAGCATTTGTGGAAAGACAGATAGTGAATTATCATCAATCATTTCAGCTAATACGGCACTATCGATAAGCTCATCGATATAAAGATCTTTGATTCGTTGACGCATTGTTTGAACCATTTGATCATTGGCAATGCCACGCATATATAAAAGAGAAACAGAGGTACTTGTCCGTGTACCAATTTTTACTTTTTCATTACAAAGATTAGGACTCACTATGTAGCGACGAATCAAGGAAATATTGGTAGATAGACTCTCATTAAATCCAACCTGTGTACCAATTACCTGCGATTCATTCTCAGGCGCTGACAATGCTCTAGACTCTCTGCTAGCGATATTGGCTAAAGTAGTCTGCGGGAAGCCACCTATGTGAATCACAACATGACCATTGACCATCAATTCTACGGTTTCCCTTAGTAGACTGGATTGACTGACTTCTGCAATAGAAAGGGCCATCTCAATTGCCTCGGGTGTATCGTGAGGCTTGCTCTGTAAATTAGCAATAATATCATTATTTAAAGTCTGATCATCGATCAAATTATCGATGTAAATAAGGGTGACGTTTGGTGGAAGAGATTTAATGATTAAATCTGCCGGATTATTAGTAGCATTTTTAATCGATTGAATAAAATGATCTGTGGCATGTGCAACTCTCACAAGATTTTCTTTAGGCGCCTCTTGAACTGGTTGTTGTTGTTGTTTGTTGAAAGGTAGTTTAAATTTCATAGTAAATGGTAGGCTCCCTTCATTGCTAACTTCGTTTATAGAATAGGCTTTAAAGGGGCATTCTATACTTATTTCAGTTATTTCCATCATGTAGACATATCTAACAAATAACGGTAATATAATAGTATTCTTAAAAACAGAAGGGAGATTAGCTTTTTTATGCTAAAACTAATTATCGCAAATTAAATTCAATGAATTTAATAAAGGGGTTATTCTATAATTTTTTTAAAAATTATAGGGTCTATTTAGTAATGCCCTTTTGCGATAAAAGAGAAGCATAATGATGTCTAATCCACAGTTATATTTTAAATAACAAAGGACTCTATGAGCTTGTTCTCATAGGGTCTTTTTCTGTTTTTAGGAGGTGATGATTCCCACAAAAATTAGCGATTGAAACATAAAATAGGAGGGAATAGACGTGGCAAAATATGAATTAGTTAGTGATTATCGTCACAATGAAAAATTAAAGGCAAGTTTTAATGATTTAGCAATGAAAACATTTGGTTTGGACTTTCGAGGCTGGTATAACAAAGGCTATTGGAATGACCAATATATTCCTTACTCATTTGTACAAGCAGGAAAAGTAATTGCGAATGCTTCTATTTATAAGATGTCGATTCGCGTAAATGGTGAGCGATTAAAGGGAATTCAGATTGGTACAGTGATGACGGATGAACATTATCGTCATCAAGGCTTGGCAAAGCAGTTGATGCTGCATCTCATGAAAGAGTACGAAGATGCCTGTGATTTCATGTATCTCTTTGCCAATGAAACAGTACTAGATTTTTATCCGAAGTTTGGCTTTACGCGAATCCATGAAAGTGAATACAGCTTAGATCTTACCACAAGACCTATTCAACCAAAGCAGACCAGCGTCCAACAGCTGACAATTGAGCAGAATCTAGCACTTCTTGAAGAGTATGCAAAAAATCGTTATATCCATTCTAGTATGATTGCTGTTGAGGAAAATGAAAGTTTATTAATGTTTTATTTTACGTTAGTTTTCCCTCATGCTATTTACTATTTAGAAGAATTTGACACAATAGTATTAATGGTGGAGGAGGAAGGGGTATTAAATATTTATGATATCATCTCTTTACAGGCAACCAATGCAGAGACTGTATTAGCAAGCATTATTAAGAATACAACAAAAAAAGTAGTATTCTATTTTACACCTGACTTTACAATCGAAGGCTTGACAGCCACCATCACCACAAATGATGACGATGCCTTATTTATTCTCTCGAAAAAGCCCTTCTTTCAAGGGCACTTTATGTTTCCTTTAACATCCCATTGCTAGGTTGGGTTTCAGAAGGCTGTATCGGAGCTTTGTGAATTAAAGAATGAGCGCGCTTTTGAATAAAATATGAGCAACTCCTGTCCCCTTGTCCTTTACCAAAACAGACTTTTTTAATTGACACTATAAATATTGGGCAATTCTCTATAGAATGGTATATATAAAGTAATTTTACTAGGAGGAAAAAATGTATACAGTTGGAGTCATTGGCCCTAATTCATCTGTAGAGCGCATCATTCAATTAGGCAAAGAATACGAAATGACTATGAATTTCGTAGCATTTCCCTATCATGATTTTCATGAAACCGTAAATATCGTAAAGGATAATCATCACGCTGTTGATGCATGGTTTTTTTCTGGCCAAATTTCGTATATGGTTGCGAAAAATACGTTACAATCAGGTGAAAACTTAGTTTATATTCAACATACTGAATCCGGCATTTATAAATGTCTATTGCATATGGGCTTTTATCAGGGAGAATTTCTGAACAAGGTAAGCATTGATGAAATCACGACTTCACACTTGGAGCAAGCCGTCAAACAGCTAGATTTTGCGCCTAAAGAAATCTATGTGAAAACCTTTGATGTAAATACCAGTACAAAAGAATTAATGGATTTTCATATCGACTTATGGAATCAACAAAAAACAGCAGGTGCTTTGACTTGCTTTGAAGCTGTTTATCGCGGGCTGAAAGAGGCAGGTGTCCCTGCTTATCACATTTCCACTACAGATATGGAAATCCGCCAAACATTACGAATACTGGAAGAAAAACTCAGAGCCTTCTATTTTAAGGATACACAGATCGGTGTGCAAATTATCGAAATCGAACATTTTGATAAAATCTCTGAAAAAGCGAAGAGCTCCTATCATTTACAGTATTTAGAATTAAAATTGAAGGAAACGTTATTGCGATTTTGTGAGCAACTAGATGGCTCCTTGTTAGAAAAAGGAAATGGTCGCTATATCATTTTTAGTTCGAGAGGAGCCATTGAACGTAAAATCAAGGATTTACAGGATACCATCTATCAGCTATCACATGAATCCCATACAACAGTCACTGTCGGAATTGGCTATGGGGTAACCGTTCATTCTGCGGAAATCAATGCACAGCGAGCCATCCAGCTCTCCAAGGAGAAATCGGAGCAACCAATCGTGATTGTCCAAGAAAATGGAACGATTACTGAATCGGCTGGTGAAGAAGATGAAGTGAGCTTTTCATACCGTATTAATGATGACATTTTATTAGAGAAATTAAAAAAAGCAAAAATTAGTTTAAAAAATTACAGTAAATTATACACGCTTATTAAAAAAATGAATTGGCAGGAATTCACCATTAAAGATTTAGCAGCACATCTCTATTGGGATGAAAGTAATGCTAGACGCATTTTAGCTAGTTTATGTGAGGTTGATCTCGTCGAATACACAGGGAAAGACGCACAAATATCCAGAGGACGACCAAGTAAAATTTATCGTTTGAAATAACCATCTAAGTGAGATGGTTATTTTTTTTGTAAAAAAAGTGTTGAAAAATTCAAACGATTAAAATAAAATCATTTTAAGGTAAACACCTTTTAATAACCTTTAATTAATGGTACATGAAAAATGTGTGCAATGTTTCATCATCTAGAAAGGAGCACAATCTATATTAGTCACTTACACTACATTGCACTGCAGAGTAAAATATGTAAATTTTTTCTGTCAAAACGTCATTTTATTGAAGCGTCCAAATTAAAAGGGTCATACCAATATTCTCTTTTCAGAGAGGGGAACATTCATGAGTCAAGAACAATATTTGAAAAAGAAAATGGGGTTTTGGTCACTTACAACATTATCTCTAGGGGGAATAATAGGATCTAGTTGGCTCTTTGGACCATGGGTAGCTGCTAAATTAGCAGGCCCGGCAGCCATACTTTCTTGGATTATTGGTGCGTTTGTTATCACACTCATAGCGCTTGTTTATGCTGAATTAGGAAGAGTAAAACCTGAAACAGGAGGCCTAGCAAGATATCCGCTTTATTCTCACGGAAAAATGCTTGCTACCGTTACTAGTTATTCAATCTGGTTTGGCTATTGTGCTACAGCTCCCGTAGAATCATCAGGTGTTATTCAATATGCCAATCAGTTTTGGCCAGGGTTATATGATGTAGGAAAAGAACAACTGACAACATCAGGTATTCTTGCAGCGATGGTTTTAATGATATTCTTTGTTGTTTTCAATTATTTTGGGGTGAAATTATTCGCAGTCACGAACAATATCATTACAACAATTAAGTTTATAGTCCCTGTACTAACAATCATTGCATTTTTTATGACAGGCTTTCATCCAGAGAATTTTTCAAGCCAAGGATTTGCACCAAATGGCTATAGCGCTGGTTTAAGTGCCATTTTAACAACCGGAATATTTTTTGCTTATACTGGGTTTGGCAACGTCATCATGATGAGTGGGGAAGTCGTCAACCCTAGAAGAAATATTCCACTTGCCCTCATTACATCATTAGGTGTTGCGGCAGTATTATATGTGTTACTTCAAATTACATTTATCGGCGCAGTTCCAACAGAAATGTTAGCGAATGGTTGGAGTGGCATTAAATTTGATTCACCATTTGCTAATTTAGCAATGATGGCTAATATGGTTTGGCTATCTTGGATTATTACAGCTGATGCGATGGTTTCGCCAACAGGTTCAGCTCTTACTTATACAGCTGGTACGTCAAGACATGTATTTGGTATGGCGAAAAGTGGATTCCTACCATCTTATTTTGGAACAATTAATAAAAAATTCGGTGTTCCAACACGTGCACTTGCACTCAATTTCCTAGTAGGATTATTATTTTTATTCCCACTGAAAAGCTGGACAGCTATCGTTGCGATTGTAGGAGCTATCGGTATTTTTAAATATGCTTCAGCATGTGTAACGGTTATGGTTTTCCGTAGAGTAGGTCTGACAAAAAATAATGGGCTACCTGGTATGCAATTCATTGCACCAATGGCATTCGTTTTTGCCACACTGCTTATTTATTGGACAAATTGGAGTAAGGTACAGCTAGCCATTACTGGATTAATAATAGGTATTGTTTGTTATTTAGTAATTTTCTTTATTCAAAAACACCAATCAGTTGAATTTTTTGGTGGTATCTACATTATTATTTATATTTTAATGCTTGTATTGATGTCTTTCTTAGGGAATTTCGGTGGGAAAGGTATCATTCCTGACCCTTATATGTCCGTAATTGTCGCTATATTTGGCTTAGCCTTTTACTATTTTGCTGTTTACAATGGTGTCTGGTATATGCGTAAAAGAGGAAATATTGAGGAATTACAGGAAAGCATTTCTGAAATATCATAACGTTTAATAGATTGATTGAAGGAGAATGAATGATGAAGCTTTGGGGCGGTCGCTTTAGAAAAGAAGAAAACAAATTAATGGAAGATTTCAATAGTTCATTAAAGGTGGATCAAAGACTTTACAAAGAAGATATTAAAGGCAGTATTGCCCATGTCCATATGCTAGTACAATGCAATTTATTGACTGAGAGGGAAGGACAAGATATTGAGAATGCACTTCTTTCCATTTTAGAGGATATTGATAATGGCACATTACAAATTGAAGGAAATTATGAAGATATTCATAGTTTCGTAGAGTCGAATTTGACTCAACGGATCGGTGACACAGGGAAAAAACTTCATACAGCGAGAAGTCGTAATGACCAAGTAGCAACAGATATTAGACTTTATGCAAAAAATAAGGCGTTTGAGGTGATTGCCTCAATTGAAGCGTTACAACAGAGCTTAGAACAAAAAGCAAAAGACAATAACGTTATGATGCCAGGATACACACATCTTCAACGTGCGCAGGTTGTAACGTTTCAACATCATTTGATGGCTTATTATCATATGTTAAACCGCGATAAAAAAAGAATTGTGAAAGCGATAGAAATTATGAACGAAAGCCCGCTTGGATGTGGAGCATTAGCAGGTACTACTCATGCGATTAACCGTGAGATGACAGCTAATGAGCTAGGCTTCTCTAAGCCTGTAGATAATTTCTTAGATGGAGTAAGTGATCGCGACTATTTATTAGAGTTAATGTCAGATTTTTCAATCATTATGATGCATTTAAGTAGATTAAGTGAAGAGCTCATTTTGTGGAGTAGTCAAGAGTTTAGATTTATTACGATTGATGATGCCTATTCTACTGGCAGCAGTATTATGCCACAGAAGAAAAACCCTGATGCCGCGGAGCTGATACGAGGCAAAACAGGACGTGTATATGGTTCACTGACTTCACTCTTAACAACAATGAAGGGCTTACCACTTGCTTACAATAAAGATATGCAAGAAGATAAGGAGCCATTTTTCGATGCATTGGACACCGTATTATCTTGTCTACAAATTATGTCAAAAATGATCGCTACGATGAAGGTGAACAGTGAAAACATGAAAAAAGCAGTCAAAGGAGGTTTTCTGAATGCAACAGAGGTCGCTGATTATTTAGTGAGCAAAGGCGTTGCGTTCAGAGATGCACACAGCATCGTGGGTTCCATCGTTATTTATTGTGAAGATCATGACAAAGCCATTGAAGATTTAACAATGGATGAATTGAAAGAATTAAGTTCGTTCATCGATGACGATATCTATGACTATATTGACTATCAAAATATTTTAAATAAAGGGATTAAAGTAGGTTTATTATTATAATGAAGCAGGGAAAACGACTTTGTTGAAATGCATGACGGGCTTCTAGGGTGGAAAAAAGGCAAGGCATTCATTGAGGATGTGCCACTTAAGCAATGGAAACGAATCGGTTATGTCCCACAAGCTCATAAAAGGTAGCAGAAATTGAAGACAAACACATTGTTCAATTATAAAAATGTGTTTGTCTTTTTATCTATTTTTCTATTTCTAAATTAAAATTCAAAAAATCTACAGTCTGAGGTTGAGAAATTAATTGTTCACACCATATCTTCTACATTTAAATATTTTGTTTCACAGTAATAGCCTTTGCCGCCAACATAAACTTTTTCTATTTCATTCTTGCTATTGGTTGCTAATTTCACTAATATTTCGGAAGGAGAGTGTAAAGAATAACCTTGTTCAAATACATAGACTTCTTTTTGCAAGTGGTGCTGTTCATAAAGGTAGCAGGCTAGTGCACCATTTGAAGTTCCAGTTGCTGCTTCTTCATTGATGTCGTATAGTGGAGCAAAATTTCTACATATTATTCGATTGTCATTAAACGTATACAGATGCGTCCCGACAACATGATAATACTCGCTGATTTCTTTTATTTTTTCAAAATTAGGTTGCAGTGCATGTAATTGTGTTTCGCTTGTTATCGGAATTAAAATATCTTTTAAGCCCGTGGAAACAATTTGTATTGGGTATTTATTGTCTATATCTTTAATGTCAAAACAATCGATAAAGTCGTTTGGAGAAATAATATCATAGAATATCGGTTTGTTTTGTTCCATGAAAATGATGTCATCTTTTATGTTAATAGTAAGAACACCGCTGTTTGTTTCAATTGTATAGCGATCCTTGAAAAGTTTATTTAAATGCATCAGTATCGTAAAAGAGCCAATTGTGGCATGACCACATAAATCTACTTCTTCCTTAGGTGTAAAATACTCAAATTTATAATCAGCCATTTCAGATGCTGATATAAATGCGGTTTCCGCATAGCCCAATTCTTTGGCTATTGCCATTTTTTGAGTAGTGGTCAATGTATCCTCATTAAATACCACTCCTGCTTTATTTCCGCCTTGATGATCCTTGCTAAATGCACTTGCAACGTAAACAGATATTTTCATAAAACATCTTCCTTCCTCATTTATAGTGAATTGTAGCATAAAAAGAACTACGTAAAAATGTTGTTGGGTAAATTTGCTAAAAAGCAAGAGACAAACTATTTTAGCATCTGACATCTTCAAAAATAGAATGTCTACTGTTTGAAACACGGTTTAAAGACGCCTTACTTCATCTACTAGGAAGAACGCGAATAGTAGCTGATTCCGTCTTTGTTTTAACCTTTAACGTCAGCCCCATAATAACGATGATTATAAATAATAAGGTGAAAAGGGCAACGTCAAATGTATTCGTCATATCCTTGATGACACCAACAAGCATTGGAATGATGCCGCTAATGATATAGCCACCAAATTGAATCATCGCTGTCCATTCACTTGCCTCTTTTGGTGTAGTCGTAGCATCTAAAGGTAAAATCATTGCTAATGGGAACAAACCACCAGCACCGATCCCTGTCAACGTCGCACAGAAAATTGGCGAGATGCCGCCCATAATTAACATCAAAATGCCAATAAAGGAGCTTGAAGCACAAAGTAGCATCCAAGGCTTTCTCTTGAAACTATTATTTATTAAGATGGGGATGATAAAGCTACAAATCATTTGCATGACAGAAAAAATAGTGACCGTTGTTGCGGCGTAAGCGTCACTATATCCCATATCCTGTACTTTTGGAGCGAGCCATGTCGCGAGGGAATAATAAACGCCAGATTGTAAACCGAACATGACCATAAGGAGCCAAACATATCGGTTTCCCCAAGGTAGTCGACTTTTTTGACCTGTAGATTTCTCTAATGACTCTTGAGATTGTTTGGATTTTTTGATAATTGGAATCCAAACAATAATACCCATAAAAGCAAATACCGACCATATGGCTAAAGCTGCGTTCCATGATTGATGAAAAGCATGCATAGCAGGCACAACTAAGCCAGCACTTAATGACGCTCCAATTCCCATACCCGCGGAATATACACCGATCATCGTAGAAGAATATTTAGGAAATTCCTTTTTGATATAGCCTGAAATCAGTGGACCTGTAATAGCAATACCTATCCCACTAAGAATAGCTGTTACTAATAAAAATAAAGGAAAAGTTGCCACTAACCGTAAAGCTGTTGATACACCAATTAATAAAACGGATAGCCCAATCGTCCATTCGATACCCCATCGTTCACTTAGCTTGCCAGCCAATGGTGCAAAAATCCCCATACAAAATACGGGAAGTGCTGTTAATAAACTTACAACAACACTTGTCATCTGCAAATCCATTTGAATATTTTTCAATACCGGCGAGATAGATGTGATCGAAGCTCGTAAATTCATAGATAGTATAAACAAAGAAAAAACGCTCCAAATAATCGGAAAGTTTTTTGATTTCGCCATCACTGAAAACACCTCTTTTAGTTATTATTTGATATACTATAGTTAACTTTTAAATTTAAAAATAAACTATAATTAATCGATTTGTATACTATAATATACTATTTATACAAAGTCAATGGGAGGGGTGCGCAGAATGCAGGAGGAAAATATCGACTTATCTGGACAAGTTGGAGGAAATTTACGGGAAATTCGAAAAAGCAAAAGGATGAGTTTAGAGGAGCTGGCGAATGTCAGCAATGTTAGTAAATTGACGTTAGGGAAAATTGAACGAGGGGAAACGAATCCGACTGTCAATATTCTTTGGAAAATTTGTAGAGGGCTTAATATTCCGCTTGTCGCTTTACTATCTTTTGAAGAAAATATAGAGGTTCATCGTTTTGGCTCAGACTACCAATTCGCAGGTCATAATAACGACTGGTTTGTTGATCCATTATTCAAAGCAAATGGAACTGAGTGGTTTAGAGGTCGTCTTGAACCGAATAGTGAATACAGCGAGTGTCACCTAGCAGGTTCCGAGGAAATTGTGCTTGTATTAAATGGGCAATTGGTGCTAAAGGTCGGAGAGAAAACCCATCAGCTAAACCAATGGGATGTCATTAAATTCAAGGGTGAAGAACTTCACACGTATATCAATCACTCGGATGAAAAAGTACATTTAATGCTGTCATTAACATATACAACCCCATGATTGTTCAACAATAATCAAGCAGAAGTTGATCCTATTTTGGGGAGGAAAAAATAATTCTGATTATCGATTTCATCATTGTTTATTATTTTCATGAATATCAATAAAAGCTTGTAAAGGATGTGCTACACGCCAATCATTTAAACGAGGAAATCGTTAAAATTGGCGTTATAAAAATAAACATTGATAAAGGCAATCCTATATTTATCCCATTCAACCAATCTCACAATGATTACTTGATATCACAATGAATGAAAGCGTGGACTCTTACTTTGATGGTGAAAATTTCAAAGAATTGTTGTTTATCCTCATTGTCTTTTGACTATATATCATGCGTTTCCATACAAAAATCGTCCTTACTAAGTTAAGTAAGGACGATTTTTTTCTATTTAGATATAACCCCAAATCATACATAATAATGTTCCGAAAATGGTCACAAGCGCAATGATTAAGCCATAATAAATATTGGTATAGATGGCTGGTTTATCATTTGTTTCACCAGCATGCATAAAGACAACTAACTGCAAGCCTGCCTGAATAAATGCTGTGACTAATAAAATAGTCATGGTAATTGGAAAAGATAGATTGAAAAAATATACACATGCCGCAATGATCGTAAGGATTATGGACACACCAAACCCCATGACTTGTTTCATCGGGAATAAATCACTCATGTTACACCATTCCTTTCAAGTAAATGAAGCTGAAAATAAAAATCCAGACCACATCTAAAAAGTGCCAGTATAAAGAGAAGATAAACGATTTATTGGCTGTTTCTGGTGTTAAACCACGTTGGATGAGCTGATAGACGATGAACATTCCCCAAAATACCCCAAAGGTAACGTGTGCACCATGTGTTCCTAATGTTGTTAAAAGGGCAGCCGTAAAGGCACTCGTCTGTAAGCTCGCACCAACATGAATATAGTGCATAAACTCGTAAACTTCAAAACCAATAAATACGACACCGAGTACTAATGTCAAAACATAAAACCATATCATTGCTTTCGTATAGCCCTTACGCATAGCATGTATACCTAAGCCAATGGTAAAGCTACTTGTTAAAAGAATAAACGTTTCAAATAAAACAGGTGTAATTTCAAAAATCTCCGCTCCTGTTGGACCATTCCCAGTACGGTCTACTAAAACAAAATAACCTGCGAATAATGTGCCGAAAAGCATAATTTCAGCACCAATAAACACCCAGAAGCCTAATATATTCAATTGATTTTGCTGAGTACTATATTCTAAAGGAAGTGATTGATCGATTTTCATAATTGACTACCTCGCAATTTCGATTCCGTTGCTTTCACTTTTTCGACAGGTACATAGTGTCCTGGATCTTTTTCCAATGAACGGTGAGCCATGCAGATAAAAATACCAATGGTTGTGAGAATTGTTGGTATCCACATACCAAAAACAAAGGAGAAGCCCCATGCAAAGAAAATACAGCCTAATATGAAAGGTACACCGCTATTATTCGGCATATGAATCTTTTCATATGGCTCTGGGAACAGTTCATGCTGATGATATTTTGCATCCCATAACGCTTCTGTTGAAATCACGTGTGGAACCTTGGCAAAATTATAATAAGGCACAGGGCTTGGTGTAGCCCACTCTAATGTGCGAGCGTCCCATGGATCCGACCCAACATTCCTTGGTGAATAACGAATACTGTAAATAACATTGTAAACAATTAAGATAAAACCAATTGTTAAGCCAATTGCACCGATAAATGAAATCATATTCCACAGCCCAAAACCAGTAGAGGCAGAATAAGTGTACATACGGCGTGCTTGTCCATCTAAGCCAGAGACAAACATTGGCATAAAGGCTAGCAGCGTACTGACGGCAATAATCCAAGCCGTCCACTTGCCGATTTTTTCATTCAACATAAAGCCAAACATTTTTGGCCAATAGTAATGTAAGCCAGCTAGCATAGCAAAGACAACACCAGGAATAATCACCATATGGAAGTGGGCAACCAAGAACATTGTGTTATGGTATTGATAGTCAGCGGCTGACATGCCAAGCATTACACCCGTTACGCCACCTATTGTAAAGGTAGGAATAAATAACATGGAGTAAAGCATTGGCGTTGTAAAAACAATTTTTCCTTTCCAAAGGGTGAATAACCAGTTAAAAATTTTAACCCCAGTTGGGACGGCAATGGCCATCGTTGTAATCGAGAAAATACTATTTGTTAAAGCACCTTGTCCCATCGTAAAGAAATGATGTGTCCATACTAAAAACGAAAGGAAGGAAATGATTACCATGGAGCCGACCATTGATTTATAGCCATAGAGATTGCGTCCTGAAAAAGTAGAAATAATCTCACTGTAGATCCCAAACGCAGGTAAAATCAGGATATAAACCTCAGGATGCCCCCAGACCCAGAAAAAGTTTGCCCACAGCATATCCATACCACCATCGGATGTTGTGAAAAAATTAGTAGCAAATAGTCGGTCAAAAGTTCCCATCGTTAAAGCTACCGTTAAAACTGGAAAAGCAAAAACGATAATCACGTTTGCTACTAATGAAGACCACGTAAACATCGGCATTTTCATAAGTGTCATGCCTGGTGCTCTCATTTTAAGTATCGTCACAATCATATTAATCCCAGTAATTAATGTGCCAAGACCTGAAATCTGTAAGGCAAATAAATAATAGTTTGTTCCTACAGATTGACTAAATTCATTATTTGCTAGAGGGAAATAATTCGTCCAGCCAGCATCAGGGGAGCCACCTATAACAAAGGATATATTTAGTAGCATGGCCCCCATGAAAAATAGCCAAAAGCTTAATGCATTCAATCGCGGGAAAGCAACGTCTCTTGCACCGATTTGTAAGGGCACAATATAATTCATAAAGGCCATAATAAAAGGCATGGCCATAAAAATAATCATGACTGTTCCATGTGTTGTGAAGATTTCATTATAATGCTGCGCATCAAGTAATGTATTGTCAGGTACAGCCATTTGGGCGCGCATCATAATCGCATCTGCTCCACCACGGAAAAGCATCAGAAGGGCAGAAATTAGATACATAATACCAATACGTTTATGATCAACCGTTGTTAACCATTCACGCCAAAGGTAGCCCCATTTTTTAAAGTAGGTTAAGCCAACTATAATTGCTATCACCGTCAGTCCAATCGCAACCATCGATGCATAGATAGCTGGGCTTGGATGGGGTATAGCAAATCGTTCGAAGTACTCCATATGACTATGTCTCCTTTTAATTAATGATCGTTTTGTTGAGAAGCATGATCTTTAATGTGTGATGTACCCTGCTGATGTCCACCATTCTCACCCTCAGGGGCTGGCAGGAATGTTAAATGTGTACCAGTGTAGGTTGATTGGCCAACGTGTCCTGGTTCTAGCAACGTATTAAATTTTTCTTCTGTTAATGGTTCAGCTGTTGCTTTTACTTCCTTCACCCAATCATCAAACTCATCCTGAGTCACTGCTGTTACGTTAAACGTATTTTCAGCGAACCCTTTACCATTAAAGTTTGCATTTCTCCCCATATACTCCCCAGGTAGATCCGCAGCCAGATGCAATGTATTCACCATATCGGCCATTGCATATTTTTGACCACCCAGTTGAGGAATCCAGAAACTTGTAATTGGTCCGTAAGAATAAAGTTTAAATTCGATAGGACGCTCTGCAGGAATATACAAATAATTCACCGTTTCAATATCTTCCTCTGGATAGCTAAAATGCCATTTCCAGTTCGATGTTGAAGCATAAATGATTAACGGCTCTTCCTGTTTGTATTTCTCTGGTGTAGATTCCACCTTATAGTTACTTTCAACAGAAATAAAGGATAGGTACGCTACAATTAAAACGGGTATACCTACACAAATGATTTCCACCTTTGTACTCCCTTTAATGTGGGGAGGCTTATAGTCAGGGCTTTGCTTAGATGCACGAAATTTCACTAACATATAAGCTAACAACACAAAAACAATGAGTACGATAAAGGACATAATCCCTATCGAAAGCATAATATCTTTGGCTTGCACTTGAGCTTGAGGTCCTTTTGGATCTAATACTAACAATGGGTCACAGCCTGTTAGCATAGTGACAATAGTGGAAAGACCAATTAATCTGAGCCAACTTTTTTTCATAAACAAACCCCTTTAACTGTTTCATTGAAGTGCTATAGGCTACTACGGGTTTGTATGGAATTCGATTCACAATTGATTTTTATAATAGGGGGACTTCTTTTGAAAGACAAGGCGTTTTCCAAGATAACACAGAATGTTCTCAAACGAGAAAAATAATTTCAGTATAATTTTATAGAGGGAAATGCGCATCAAATAAGGGCTTTTATCAATTAGAATGGATTGAAATTGAAAGTGGATGGTGAAAGTAATAAGGAAATGGATGGTTAGTTTCAAATATTGTTATAGTATGATTGTCTTTTTAGCTTATTTACTAGAGCTAAGAAAGGATAAGGCATAACTGAGGTGAGTAAACATGGATTGGAAACCTGATCGAACAGTAAAAAAAGCGATTTATAAGCAGCTCGCAGAATACATTGAAAAGGGGATTGCAGATGGGACATTCCCGCCCGATAAACCCTTACCATCTGAGCGCTATTTAGCAAACGCTTTGAGTGTAAACAGAAGTACGGTAGTTAATGCATACGATGAATTGGAAGCAATGGGGCTGATTGAACGAAATCGTGGAAGTGGCACAACCATTAGCAAAGACATCTGGGGCATTACGAGGAAACGAATTCCTAGCTGGAATCGCTATATTGAGGCAGGTTCCTTTTTACCGAACCTTCCTGTTACCCAAAAAATTAGAAAAGAGGCTATTGAACATAAATTAATTAATCTAGCTACTGGCGAATTATCCGAGGATCTTTTTCCCAAAAGCGCCTTGAGAGAAATTACCGCAACGCGTTCATTTATCGGTAGCCTTGGGTATGACCATCCTTTAGGGAGTGACATATTACGGACAACTCTTTCACGGCATATTAAAAAAAGCAGAGGAATTGAGACAAAGCCTTCCTCCATACTGATTACTTCAGGAGCACAGCAAGCCCTACATTTGATTGTCCAATGCCTGTTAAAGCCTGGAGATGCAGTCGCCATAGAAGATCCTTCTTACAACTTTAATCTGCCTATATTTAAAACAGCAGGCTTACAAATCCATTATCTTCCTGTCAATAAGGATGGCATTAACCCGGATGATTTGCAAGTATTATATAAAAAACATCGAATTAAAATGATTTTTCTAAATCCTGATTTTCATAATCCTACGGGATCTTCCTTAGATTTAAAGAAAAGAGAAGCTATTCTAGACATATCCTCTAAACTAGGTATACCAGTAGTAGAAGATGACCCCTATAGCCTAACAGCTTTTTCGGGGGATAAAATGCCTACGCTTAAATCGCTCGATAAGAACGGGAATGTTTTATATATTAGCTCTTTGTCCAAAATTGTAGCCTCAGGCTTACGAATAGGATGGATTGTTGGTCCTACATCTGTAATCGAACGACTATCCGATGCCAAGCAACAAATTGACTTTGGGCATTCTAGTTTCACGCAATGGATTGCCAATGATTTTTTAGAATCCCCTAATTTTAATTTGCATATTAAGCATTTAGTGAAGGAATTAGAAACACGACGAGATACCATTGTACAGAGCCTCGATATGTATTTAAAGGACGAAGTGACGTTTTCCATTCCTCAAGGTGGGATACATTTATGGTGTCATGTTCTCAAGGAATATAACGAAACGCAATTACTTGAGGAATCCATTAAGCGAGGCGTCATTTATGTTCCTGGATCTACGATGGGCTCCAAAAAGGGTTTTGTACGCTTCACTTATGGGAGGGAGGATGTTCATTCAATCAATGAGGGGATTAAAAGGTTTGCACAAGCTCTAAATAGCTTCTAGTAATTTTGTAAATTATAGCCAAGTGGATGGCTAAGAAAGTGCTTAAGTGGATGGTTTAAATTCGCTAGAAAGTATTTAAGATAGAGTCATGGATAACAACTATCCATCAAGGCTAACTACTATCATGGCAGTGTGGATTGATTCACAATTATTCACACAAGTAATGAAATTTTTTATGATCTGGAAGGTGATAGGACAAACCTATTAGTAGCAAGAGAAAGATATCAGTGAAGAGGTAGTTCACTTGATTCGCTATAAAAATAGGCAAACACTTTAATCAAGAGATTTAAAAAATTCACAACAAGTATCGTTGGTTTTCTCAGTTTTACCTGTTCAAACAGTCTCAATCGTTAGCTTTAGGCTGCTGATGAGAAAACATCAAGGCAGTCACACCTTATTATATTTTAATTCCCACAAAGGTATAGTGGGGAAATAGGCACCCCTTCTATACGGACACTTAAATCTTAGTTAAAAAAACACCATCCAGCCACTTAGTCTCGATATTCAATCGATGCTAGGTGGCTGCTTTTTTTCATTAAAAGTAGTTGAGTAGTGCAAGAAGACAATTTGGTGGAGCTATCATTAGTGTTTTGCATAATCGCCGCTACACTTAAATTAACACTAGGGTAGGATTATTTAAAAAATAACGACAACAAAAAAAGTCGCATTCCTGTAGTTCAGGGATCGACTTTTTGGGAAAAAATTTATGAGAAATACATTGAAATATGTATAGTCTTGTGATAAATTTATAGAGATAGACACTGTATAATTATTACACCGCACATTATCCCTATTTTAATTATACAATACAATCTATTGTGTCGTCAACAATTTTAATTTTAATTTTTTTGAGGGGTGGTTGCGATGAAATCAGCAGGGGCAAAACAGCAGATTGGGGGAACAAACACACGAAGAAGCTCCATTGTTTGAGACAATCAAATGGCTTCCTAAACATGTGAATGAAATTGAAAAAGATAAAGAAAGTAGGACTGATACTATATGTCAGAGAAAACCATTTCAGTTGAGACAAAAGCGCCTTATGGCATGATTGCCATTTTATTTATCGGGGCCTTTGTTGCTATTTTAAATGAGACCTTACTCAACATTGCACTACCAGCCATTATGGACGAATTCGATGTGAAAGCCACTGCAGTACAATGGCTTTCAACAGGCTATATGCTAATTAACGGTATTTTAATTCCTGCCAGTGCATTCTTCATTCAACGATTTACAGATAAAAAATTATTTATTACAGCGATGGCTCTGTTTACATTAGGTACATTTCTAGCTAGTATTGCACCTGCATTTGGTGTGTTATTAGCAGCACGTATGATCCAAGCTGCAGGCTCAGCAATCATGATGCCTTTATTAATGAATGTGATGCTAACTGCATTTCCAGTTGAAAAGCGAGGAGCTGCAATGGGGATGTTCGGTCTTGTCATGATTACAGCTCCAGCGATCGGGCCGACGCTTTCTGGTTGGATAATCGAGCATTATAGCTGGAGAATGTTATTTGATCTTGTGCTACCAATTGCCATTTTAACTTTAATTTTTGCAGCCTTTAAATTAAAGGATGTGACACCACAACGTGCCATTAAGCTCGATGTAATTTCTCTTATTCTATCAAGCATTGGATTTGGCGGCTTGCTTTATGGCTTTAGTTCCGCAGGTGAAAAAGGATGGGATCATATCCTTGTATATGGAACTATTATTATTGGGACGATTGCTTTAATTACGTTTACCCTTCGTCAGCTACGAATGGATGAGCCCATGCTTGAGTTTCGGATTTTCAAATATCCAATGTTTGCCTTATCCTCAGCCATCTCCATCGTTATTTCGGTGGCGATGTTCTCGGCTATGATTTTAATGCCTATTTACGTACAAACCATTCGTGGTATTTCCCCAATGGATTCAGGTCTACTCATGCTGCCTGGTGCCATTGTGATGGGCATTATGTCTCCGATTACAGGGAAGCTCTTTGATAAATACGGGGCAAGAAGCTTGGCTGTATTTGGCTTGATCATTACCATTGTTACGACATATTACTTCAGTAAAATTAGTATGGATACAGCTTATTCTACATTGGTGCTGCTGTATACATTACGTATGTTTGGGATGTCTATGGTAATGATGCCCGTGATGACAAATGGTTTAAATCAGCTACCAGCACACAATAATCCACACGGTACAGCTATGAACAACACATTACAACAGGTTTCTGGTGCGATTGGTTCTGCGGTGCTGATTACGATTATGAACAATAAAACAACTGCCAAGGCAGAGGAACTGGCTGCAGGTGCGATGAACAATATGAGTGCCAATGCAGCACAGGCTACGACACAGTCTGCCAGCGAAGTAAAACAGCAAATCTTAAACGAAGCCATGCTGCATGGCATCAATTATACGTTCTTCCTTTCCACATTGATTGCGGCCATCGCACTCATACTTGCCTTCTTTATAAAGCGAGTTAAGCCTAACTATGATAATCACTCAGGTGGGGAAGTTGCTGGAAAACAGGTAGAGGAATAATAGTAGACGGGTGTTGCTTCAGTTTAGCAACGCCCGTTTTTTCTTAAGACATTTTATATAGAGGTGGGGAAACCTAGTAAGAATAAAAAAAGGCATTCCATCCATAGATGAAATACCTTTTCTAGTAGTTATTGAGCTAATCGTTGGATAAAGGCTTCTAATTGGACCAATGTGACATTGTCGTTCACACCGAATGTGCCGTCACCTTTACCTACGGTTACTTTATTCGAAGCAAGGATCCCTACATAATTATTTGCCCAATGTGAGCCTGGAACATCAATAAATTGTTCAGCTGTTCCTTGCTGTGTTAAATGAAATGCTTCCACTAAGACTTTAGATAGTTGTCCACGTGTCATTGGAGAACCAGGATTGAACTTTCCATTATCATCACCCGTAAAAACGCCAATTTTTTTAAGTGCCTCTGCAGCACCTGCATATTTAGACGAAGGCTTAATATCTGGGAAACTTGAATTCGTATTACTCGTATCTAAATGTAATTTATTAGCTAATCGAAGAGCTACCTCTCCACGCGATGCATATATGCTAAAGTCAATTTCCGCATCTTTTACTTCTCCATAATCAGAGAAGTTGGCAATACGTTTTGCTCCTACATAACGTGAACCCCAATAGTATGGGTCATTCACTGTATCTACCTTAACCCCAGAACTTGTAGTAGCTGAGATAAAATTATTGTCACCTATGTATATACCAACGTGTGAAACACCGCTTCCAGATGTATTAAAAAATACGAGATCACCCGTTTTTAAATTGTCTTTTGCGATCGAAGTACCTTGTTGGTATTGAGCTTTAGATGTACGCTCTAATGAAATGCCTAGCTTAGAAAAAACTAACTGTGTATATGCTGAGCAATCCACACCTGTCTTAATATCCGTTCCTCCATATTTATAAGGAGCTCCTATATATGCTTTGGCTGTATTTGTTATATCTGCTATTGTTGCCGCTTTCGCATCATGAATACCCATACCTGTAAAGAACATAAACGATGCGAAAATGGGTAGTAACCATTTTTTCTTCAAATCAATCTTACTCCTCTCAAAAAGCTTTCGCCTTTGAACTAAAGTAAGAATAGCATGAAATAGGGCAGAGTTATTTTTCAATAATATTACCAATTACCCCTAATCACCAAAATTGAAACCTTAATTTTAATTGTGTAAAACTTTTGCAATAATAATGGGCAATTTTACTAAAAATATATGAAATTAATGGATTTATAGGGACATAAGTGTTAATTTAAACGTTTTATCCAATTGAAAAATCGTTATTAATAGTGGCTTTCCAACATAACGGTTATTTAAACATTATTATTTTTAGGTGATACTACGTTATGACACTAAGGATAGTGGTAGAAAATTCTGCTTTTATGTAGCTCCCGTAACTGCAAAGTCGTTTACTGTTAGATAGGAAAAGTTAGCCTTAATTTATGTTTTTGAGCAATAGATACGTTAAACTATAATAAAATAAGTAGGTTCAACATGAAGAAATACAGCTGAGAGCTAATGAAATAATAAGGAAACATAAATCGAATGAATACTAAAGGAGAAGGAGGCACTCCATTGCAGCAAATTTTTAATGAATTAATAAAACAGGACATCAAGCCATTTCTAATCAAGCTAGGCTTTAAAAAGAAAGGATTGAATTTCTATCGAACAACTGAAAACCTTATCTATCTGATCAATTTCCAAAAATCTTCTGGTAATACAGTCGATACTATGATGTTTTATGTGAACTGTGGGATATACGCGGCAGAGCTAGCACGACTACAATCAAGAGAAATGGTGACAGCACCCAAAGAAGCAGAATGTCACTTCCGAGCAAGGATTAACTCCATTGTCGAAGATGCACCTGATCGATTTTCCATCACAGCCACTACAAATTTGGACGAATTAACAAAAATATTGCTGCTGGGGTTAGAGGAGGTTCATAATTTCTATG
This sequence comes from Lysinibacillus sp. LK3, assembly GCF_001043675.1. Classification (NCBI taxonomy): domain Bacteria; kingdom Bacillati; phylum Bacillota; class Bacilli; order Caryophanales; family Bacillaceae; genus Lysinibacillus; species Lysinibacillus sp. LK3. Next base: position 38,305 of record NZ_LDUJ01000015.1, on the reverse strand, counting down.
AAACGATGACTTCTGCAAGATCCATTGTTGATTATTATATAGCAGGGCCATTTTTGCACTTGGGCGAAGAAAGTTTCCATTTGTTATTACAAGCCAATGATGTAACAACAGCAAAGCTCTATTATAATGCATTGCAGAAGAAGCATGGAACCGAACAGAGGTGGTCCATTTTTCAAAATAAATACCAAGCCATTTTCAATCAATACGGTGAGGAATTTGGGGAAAATTAGTCATCAAAACCAGAGCTCATTCTTGAACGAGAATCTGGTTTTATATTTTAGGAGTTGTTCAGTATATTATCTAGTATTCTTCCAGTTATCGGCATAAAAAAATGGAGGATATAACCACCTAAGCAAACTGTTAATAAGGTCCCGACACCGATGGGGCCATTAAAAATGATAGCTAACATTAAAAATAAAATATAAATAAGGGTTCTTGAGAAGAAAACCGTTTTTCTTGTTAATTCTTTGATGATCAAAGTAAGTCGATCTACAGGAATTGGTGCAAAATTTGTATGTAAATAAGTTGCCGTTCCTAACCCAACCACAACTAATCCAGTGGTAAAACAGACAGCTTGGCTAAACCAAAGATCTGGGGATACTATATCATGTAATAAAAATAACCACATATCAATCCCTATGCCAGTGATAAATGCAGTAACCAACCCTAAAATTTCAGGTCTTTGTCTAGCTAATAGGGAATTACTACCTATTAATAGGAGAGCTAAGATGATTTCCCAACTACCTACAGTTAGCCCCACATTTTTAGATAATCCTACTAGAAGCGCATCGAAAGGTGATGTGCCGAGTTTAGATTGAATCGTGAGCGAAATACCTAGCGTTAAAATTAAAATGCCCACTACATAAAAGACATATTTCAACAAAAAGACCTCCTCCTACTATTTTTATTGCAAATACAACAAAATTGCGTTAAATTGACTATATACTCTTTTTATTGCATTTGCAATATAAAATCCAGAAAGAGTTTACAACAAAGGAGTGGAATCAATGTCTGTTAAATTAGAGAAGTGTGAGCACGCAGATTTAAAACAGCTTCAAGCAATAAGTATTGAAACATTTAATGATACATTTAAAGACCAGAACTCCCCTGAAAATATGAAGGCTTATTTAGAGCGTGCCTTTCATAAGCAACAGCTAGAGAAGGAATTGGCCAATTTGGATTCAGCATTCTATTTTATCTATTATGAGGAAGAAATAGCTGGTTATTTAAAAGTAAATGTCAACGAAGCACAATCCGAACTAATGGGGGATGAGTCATTAGAGGTGGAGAGAATTTATGTTCGACATCAATATCAAGGAAAAGGGCTTGGCAAATACCTTATGAATAAAGCAATAGATGAGGCTGTGGCTCAAAACAAAAAAAGCATTTGGCTAGGGGTTTGGGAGAAAAATGACAGTGCCATCGGTTTTTATGAGAAAATAGGCTTTGTCCAAACAGGCGCCCATTCATTTTATATGGGTGATGAAGAACAAATTGATCTTATCATGACGAAAACACTTGCCTAAATTTTATGGCAGAAACGTTGATTCACAACATTTCTGCCTGCTATTTTAATGGCTTCTATTTTTCTTCATCGCCTCAGCCAACGCATCAGCATGTGGATTTTCCTCTTTATAAAGTTCCTTTATTATATTGGCGTAATCACTAGCATTTCGATTTTGACTTAATTTATAGGCTGCCTGCACTTCTTCCACCTTTATTTTAAACCCTTTTATTCCTTTCATTTCTTGCTGCAAAAGCTCAGGAGATAGTTTATCCCACAACACAGGATTTTCACGGAATGACTCATATTTTTCAAGTAAGCTAGTCAAATCTTGTTCTAAATCCATTCCTTCAATCAGACTTGCCTTTCCATATACATGGACAGCTTGATAATTCCAGGTTGGCACATTTTCATGCTCATACCACGAGGAAGAGATATAGGCATGTGGACCATTAAATATCACGAGAATGTCTTGTACTTCCTCAAAGGTCTTCCATAAAGGGTTACCATAGGCTAAGTGACCTGTCAGATAATAGTCATCCTCGATTTTTTTCAGCAACACGGGTATATGGGCTGCAATAGGCTTACCTTTTCGAATTGAAACGATTGTTGCAAAGGAATTATGTTGAATAAATTCTTTGATTTCTTCTAAATCCGATACTTTGTAATACTTAGGAACATACATGGAAACCTCTCCTTATACATAAAATCATCGTGAGTTTTTTGAATAAACAAATAATTATGTAGGCACATCTTTACATTTTCTACTCAACGATGTAGATTTTATTATAATCAATCACTGGCACCTCATAAAAGTGCCAACAACGCTATTTCTAAAGGAGCCAAGAATCATGCTCGAAATGACACCAAACCTGAATAATGAGGAGCCACTTTACCTTCAATTATATAACTATATAAAAGCAGAAATTCAAAACGGAAAGATAAGGGCTCAAAGCAAATTGCCGTCTCAGCGTAGTCTAGCTAAACATTTACAGATTAGTCGCAACACTGTAGATGCAGCTTATCAGCAACTCCTTGCAGAGGGCTATGTGATAAGTAAAGAGCGAGATGGACTATATGTGGTTGATCTTGAAAAAGGTTATTTTCAAGGAGGCCCTCATCATTTTGAACCACAATTAGCGACTCAGCAGAAACAAGAACGACCAGCAATTAAGTACGATTTCAATTATGGAGATATTAATTTAAAAGATTTTCCCTTTAAAATATGGCGTAAATTATCAATGCAGAGCCTTGATGAAGAACAGGCTCAGCTCCTTTTATATGGAGATCCACAGGGAGAGCTGGAATTAAGAAATTATATGGCAAGCTATCTTTATGAATCAAGAGGGGTGCAATGCAGTGCAGAGCAAATCGTTATAGGAGCAGGCTTGCAGTTTCTTCTTGGTATCGTATGTAACCTAATTGGACGGAATGAGCTTTTTGCTATGGAAGATCCAGGTTATTATCGCGTTCGTTACTTGTTTAAAGATAATGGTATAAAGGTGAAACCAATCCCACTTGACGAGCATGGTATTCATATCGAGCCGTTAAGAAACAATAACATCAAGGCTGTTTATGTCACACCCTCCCATCAATTTCCCCTTGGAACAGTTATGCCTATCTCAAGAAGATTAGCATTACTAGAGTGGGCTAAGGAAGAAGATGCTTATATCATCGAGGATGATTATGATGGGGAATTTCGATATGCTGGAAAACCGATTCCCGCACTACAGGGATTAGATTCAAGTGATCGCGTCATCTATATGGGCACCTTTTCAAAATCTTTGATTCCAGCCATTAAGCTAAGCTATATGATATTACCTAGAAAATTAATGGATTTATTTCATCAAAACAATTACTATGTTCAAACTGTGTCTAGACTCCATCAGCATACGTTACAGCTATTTATAGAGAGTGGGCATTGGGAGAGACATTTGAATAAAACACGAAATAGTTATAAGCGAAGATATGAGGCATTACTAAAGTCCATTCAACAAACGTTCGGGGAAAATGGGAAAATTTATGGAGCCAGCAGTGGCTTACATATTTTACTTGAACCAAAAAATAAGATGACTGAAGAGGAATTGATTGATACAGCAAAAATGGCTGGTGTTAAGGTCTACCCAACATCTATTTTTTATGCAAATCCCTTGGTTGTTCAGCCTGCAAAGGTATTACTTGGATTTGCTAATCTAGCGGAAGATGAGATTGACACAGGCATTAAGCTATTAAACAATGCTTGGTTTAACAGTTCTACTATGACGTGAATCTCTTTCAAAGTTCTATTTCCACATTTCTTGTATATACATAATAGAGATAAGTGGGAGGGGATTTTTATGCAATTTTATTATGGCCATCAAATGCCATTACGTGTATTAGATGAAGCTGAATTTTGGAAACATCAAGAAGAGGAGCATACAGTAGTAATAAGAGAGCTTGTGAAAGATTTGGAGCAGCAATATGTCGATGCGTTACAGGAATGGGAAAAAGCTTTCGCTCAAACACATCAGCAAGTTGTGAGATATATAGAAACCGTCAATCGTTCCCAGGGACAAGTTTCTCCCGCTCTGTTTCAGGATATTTTACAGCTTACTTCCTTCTGTTTGCAACAGAGTGATCAATTTATCCAGTTTTGCCGAACGCTTATGCAAGAAAGTCAACCGATAAGCGCAAATCCTACAGCTAAAGTTGTATTAAATCATATCATTGTAGAATCCGAATATTTTATCGGAATTGCCCAAACCATTATATATCAACAGAAATACTAGGTCTAGCGTCTGGAAAATGGAGTTTGGAGAAAAAACACTTGCCACACTCCATTTTTAGGACGTTTTCACCACCACAATATTAACTATTCGGAATTTTCTCTTTATATTTAAAGGAAAGGAGACTTAAAGAATAATTTTTAAGTGTATCTGTGTGAACAAAGTCATTTAGAATACTTTCAATTGAATGACAATGTTGATTGATTAAATTAATTTCTTCTATATAATTTGAATCAATCAATACTTCTTTTAATGTTTTAAACACTACTTTCTGCTCGTTAAATAAATAAACCAGTTCAAACCTAGTGTTCAATATTAAAGTGGTAATCTCAGGGAAAATAATTCGATCCTTTAGTACTTCAAGAATGGAATTCACGGATTTTACTCCATCAATAGTTTGTAAAGATGAAAAAACACCATTTAATAACTCTTCAAAATCAACCTTCATCAAAATCCTCCATCAATCAAAATCCTTTCTGATAATAACATTTTTTTAGAAAAATTTTAATGATTAATATTTTCCTTCAATAATGTGGAAAGTCTATTTAGACAATAGTAATTTATTGAAAACAATTCACTTCACATGTTTCCAGAGGTTAATAAAAATTTTTAATCCGCTCACAATCATTTTTTTAAAATAACAACAAACAAAACATCAAGAAAGGTATTATTATTGTTTGTTTAGATTTTGTTCAAACACAGTATGCTACTATCTCAAAAGGGGTTGATTGTAAAAACAGTGAGCAATATGATGTAAAGATACATCATAAATGATCGATCTTTGGGGGCACGAAAATGAAAAAAAATATCATAATTATTGTAAGTATAATCATGCTTTTTGTGATTGTTTTTTTTATTGGTAATTGGCATTATTTCTCCACTAATCAGCCAAAAATTATACATAAAGGTGTAGGAAAATTAGAGGAAGAGCAATTATTAAAGCCTGTAAAGCTAGAAGGAGAATGGGCCTTTTATCCAAATGTATTAATTTCTTTGGGGGAAAATTTTGATAGCTATCAACATAAAAAACTGAATTTAAATGTACCCTTTAATTGGCAAGCATATGTAGAGCCAAATGAAGAGGGGCTTTCGGTGGGAACCTATCACGTCAACATAGAGGTACCATCAGATGGAGTTTACGGCCTATATATTCGAACGATTCGTCAAGCTAGTCGTGTATTCATTAATGGCGTTGAGGTGGGGGCTAAAGGAAATCCAAGTACTGTTTTAAGCGCATATGCATCTGAAAATGATGATAAATATACCGTTTTTTCTCCTAGTGTCAATAAAAGACTAGACGTTGTCATCCATGTTGCAAATTACAATTATCCTCAGGCTGGAATTGTTTATCCTATTGAATTTGGTACAATGAAGGCTATTCAAAAGCATTATCACTGGAAAGTGTTTTTAGATATAGTAGTGAGTATAGGTCATATTATAGTTGGTGCGATCTATGTCTTTACATTTTTACAGAATCGCAAGCGTAAGGAAGAGTTATTCTTTGGTCTTTTTACTATTTCATTAGGATTTTATATGTCGTTTATCAATCAAAAAGTGTTTTTCCTGTTATTTACTGATCTATCGACGGTCAATCAATTACGTCTGCAATTAGGAATCATTCCACTCGCATTGCTTGCTTTAACATTTTTTATAAATGCGATGTACCCACAATTACTAGAAAGAAAAATTTTATACACGCTTGCCATATTACTTGGTATCGTGTTTGTTATGTACGGTATCTATAATCCCTTTACAAAAAATGAAAGGGCCTCCTCAGAATTTGAAATGATTATGAGAAAAATAATCTATATCAGTGTCACGGCTCCAGTTATTTTCTATAATATATGGTTGCTTATAAAGGTCATGCTAAAACGTTTAGAGGCTGTGCGTTATGTGCTAATAGTTATTACAGCGATTAGTTGTTATTCTATTTTACTCATTTGTAACTTTTTATTTGGGATGCCTTTTGACTATACAGAATTTATGTTATTTTTACTAATATTATTTGGCTTTGCCTCATTATTAAATTATCGTGCCAATCAAGCTGTTTTAAAAATAGCAGCATTGTCAGAAGAATTGCTTGAACATAATCAAATGAAGAATGAATTTCTTCTGAAAACTTCGCATGAACTCCGTGCCCCCCTAAACGGAATATTAAATATATCCAGATCCTTAATGGAAGGTGCTCAAGGACCATTAAAACGATCTCAACAGGAGCAAGTTATTCTAATTCACAGCGTTACACAGCGCATAGGTCATTTAGTAGAAGATTTATTGTTTTCTTCCAATCAAATGACAGGAGAAGTAAGGATTAGTCTACGCAGTGTATCTCTATCTGTTATACATGAGGTAGTAGCCGAAATTCGTAGTCTTATGCCCAAAAATAGTCAAGTAAGGGTAACAGCAGAGATAAACTTAGATTTGCCAAAGATCTACACTGATGAATTACGCTTTAAACAAACTTTATATAATTTGCTGCATAATGCTATTAAATTTACACAAAATGGAACAATCACAGTCACTGCGCATGTTGAACAGGAGCAGATGGTCATCCAAGTAAGTGATACAGGCTGTGGAATTCCGACACAAGAATTAGATCGTATTTTTAACGCCTTTTATCAAGGAAACAATCATCATAATAAAGAAGGGCTAGGTTTGGGACTAAGTATTACTAAAAATATTGTTGAAAAATTAAATGGTAACATTTATGTGACAAGCACTGTAGGGGAAGGGACAACATTTACATTTACAATGCCCCTCTCAACACTAGAAAACGTAAGTAATGAACAAGCTACCATTACATCACATACAGATACAGAAATACAGCTTCGACTGCCCCTTATTCATAAAGGAAGTGATAAAAAAATACTGGTGGTAGATGACAACCATGTCAATATAAAAACTTTAACGGAAGCACTAAGTTTAAAGGGATATACAGTGATCGCCTTAGATAACGGCTTTGATGCGATCGATTATATTAAAACCAATCATGTAGATTGTATGTTAATCGACCTAATGATGAATGGGATGTCAGGTTATGAGTTATGTAAACGTGTACGTAAACAATATGATATGCTGGAACTACCAATAATTATCTTAACTACAGTTATGAAGCAATCTGACTTACTGCAAACGGTAAAAGTAGGGGCGAATGATTATCTACAAAAGCCGATTTCTACCGATGAACTTTTTATTCGTATTGAATCTTTATTGGCTGTTCGACAATCATCAATCGATGCAATCGAAGTAGAAATGAACTATTTATATTCACAGGTCACACCACATTTTGTATATAACACACTTAATACGATTATTGGTTTAAGTTATACAGATATGGAAAACACACGTGAAGCTCTTTATTGTTTAGCCACTTATTTCCGTGCAAAACTGAATGTTCATTATCGAAATAGCATTGTCCCCATCGATGAGGAGATGGAGCTTGTAAAAGCCTATTTATCAATTGAAAAAATGCGCTTTGGAGATCGTTTACGTATTAAATATGATATTGACGAATCGATACAATTAGGAATCCCTGCATTGTCCATTCAACCTTTAATTGAAAACGCAGTGTTCCATGGTATCTCTAAGAAAGTAGAGGGAGGGACAATAGAATTAAGCCTACAGAGAGAGGGACAATTTGTAAGAATTAAAATCTATGATAATGGTGTAGGAATTTCAGAAGAAAAATTGCACCAATTGCTAAATGAAGAAAGTACAAGAATTGGCTTTATGAATCCATTAAAGAAATATAAATTAATAAAAAATGCTAGTTTACGAATTTACAGCGAAGAAGGAAAGGGAACAACAATTGTCATTTTATTACCAGAGGGTGGTGTCACATGAATATAATGATCGTTGATGATGAAAAATTGGCCATTGATGTTTTATCTATTATGGTTAAACAACTTGCCCAATTTCAGATTAACATTAAGGGAACATTTACAAATTCAACTGAGGCCCTCCAGTTTCTTGAAAAAGAAATAATTGATGTAGTGTTTTTAGATATTGAAATGATTGACACACACGGTATGCAACTTGCAAAGCAGCTCCTACACAAGCAACCATCCTTACAAATCATTTTTGTTACAGCTCATACACAATTTGCCGTGGAGGCTTTTGAAGTTGAGGCAACAGATTATTTATTAAAGCCAGTACAGGAAAAACGACTGATTAATGCGTTAACAAAAGCACAGAAAAAAATGGTCGTGACGGTGGCGCCGAGGGATGAGAAGAAAAACTCATTATATGCGCATACATTAGGCAGCTTTTATCTACTGGATGTTCAACATAATGTGATTAAGTGGCGAACAAGAAAAGTACGTGAACTATTTTTATATTTACTATTTCACCAAAAACGGCCTATGTTAAATGCAGTTCTTTTAGAGGAATTGTGGCCAGATTTGAACTTTGAAAAGGCAGCTAGTAATTTACATACAACTATTTATCATTTAAGAAAGATATTAAAGGACAATGGTATTCAAGATCCCATACTCTTGGTCAATAATCACTATAAATTAAATGCGGAAATTCAAACTGATTATGATGAGCTGAATCAACTATTGGAGCAGGATCAACATGATGAGAAATCCATTCAGCAGTTATTGAATTGCTATGAGGGTGATTTTTTAATAGATGAGGAGTATTTATGGGTTAATCAAATCAGGCTCCGCTTAAAGCAATCTGTATTACATGTGCTTGAACAGTATATTGCACGTACAGACGTTGCCCACACTTTATTAAAGTATAATTGCCTACAAAAGCTTTTAGAGCTAGACGAATACAATGAACAGTATATGTTTCAATTGTTAGAATTCTTAATTCAACAAAATAGGAAACAAGAATGTATAAAATTCTTTGAATCTATAGAGGCAAAATTAGCTGAAATTGATCTCGCTGTGCCAGAAAAATTTTATAGAAAATACAACGAGTTCTTACTCAACGTTTAGAAACGATTTCGGAAAAGTAATTTCTGTTTTAATAGTAGGTAATAATTTTATAAAAAGGAGATGCTTTCGGCATGCAAAAGATTGAAATAATTGAGCTTCACCATATTGAGCAAGATTTGGAGAGGCTTACTGAATTATTGATTATGGTCGTAGATGAAGGAGCATCCGTAGGTTTTTTACCTCCACTCACACAAGAACAAGCGATAAAATATTGGCAATCTGTCTTAGCGTCAGATGTCTTACTGTTCATTGCGAAAATAAATAATGAAATTGCAGGTAGTATTCAATTGCATTTAACTAGCAAACCAAATGGCATTCATCGTGCTGAAATTTGCAAGTTAATGACACATCCCAACTTTAGACGCAACGGTATTGGACGAGCGCTGATGCAACAAGCAGAGGAACGAGCAAAACAAGAAAACCGCTCCTTGCTAGTTTTAGATACGAGAGAAGGGGATCCTTCTAATAAATTATATAAATCATTAGATTATCAAGAAGTAGGGAAAATTCCGCAATATACTATTTCACCAGATGGAGAATTAGAAGCAACCGTAATTTACTATAAATTAATTTAATCCATGGTATTGAATATAACTGAAAACGTGTAGAAAGGGAGCTAGTATATAAACGAAGCGCAATTATTTATGCAAATGAAAATGTGGCGTAATTGGACTGTTGAATTTCTACGTACGATCCCTGAGAATATTGCTGATCAGATACCCGCTGTACATCATAACAATATTCGTTTTGAATGCTGGTCATCTATTAGTTGGTTGGGATCATTCCGTTTTTCCAGCTGTTACACAAGAAAGGCATTTGCCCCTATCCTATCATGTAATGTTTCCTAGTGGCAGTAAACCAGATAACTGGACTGAGCAACCGCCAACAATGGATCAAATTATTATGCTCCTAGAGGAACAACCAATTCTTATTGAACAAGCTTGTGCAGGACATCTACATGAACCGCTTAAAGAACCTTTTTTAGGTATGAAAACATTAGGCGATATGGTTGTCTTTCATATGAACCATGAAAATTTTCACATGGGAATTATAAAAAGTATGATGCAAACGCTCTTAAAGAATGAAGCCTAACTGATGGAATCAGTTGGCTTCATTTTTCTATATATACCACGGTAACAGATCCTCCATTTTCTTACCTGGCTTACTTGTTTTATCTGTTACGATCCATGTGCCGTCTTTCTTTTGCAGCTGATAACTTACATTTGTACCATCCGCTCTTTTAAAGAGCATATAACCTATATTACCCTTGATAAAAGTGACAGGGTCTATGACATTTTTGTAGGGAATCTTTCGCTCAGGAAATAAAATATGGGTCACTATTTCCTCTGCAATCATAGCAAGGGATTTCATATCATTATTAATTTCAGCTTGATATTGCAATTGATCGTATCGGTAGGAAGTATAAGATGCTAAGTCCAGCTTAAAACTCTGCTGTATATCTAACAGTGTTGCCCTATAGAATGCGTTTATTGCCTTTTCTACATCATCTGCCTCATGTATATAGCGAAGTGTGATGACACCAGTTGGACTGACTTCAAACGTAATGATTTCCTTACTGTAGGGTGGGGAATGCGCATGCTCAAAGGTCGTAACTTCCACGCTAACTTTAAAGCTAAACTGACTTTCTTTGACAATTTTTAAAATTTTCACATCATACAAGCCATACTGCTTAGGATAGCCATAGTAATGATCAATTTCCTTTTCAATAAATGGATTAAGGATTGTAATGAATGTGTCCCTGATTAGTTGCTCATCAGCTTGTTCACTTTGCGCATAAATCTTACATGGCAGAATGAACATAGTGAAGATAAACATTAAAACATAAGCAAATTTTTTCATGGAATAGTGACCTTTCTGCAGGATGATACTTTATAGAGTGCACCAATCACAGCAAATTATCGAGCATTTTTAAAGAAAGGGAATTGAACAATGGGAAAAATAATACTGCCCTTTTTATGTATGCTTTTGTTATTTCCAACAGCTACTTCGTGGTCAGAACCTGAAGGCTTAAAATGTCCAAATCCAGATGTATTGATGAAAACAACGGTGAAAGACAAAGACGAGCTTAGTCAAGCATTAGCTGACATCATTCCAAAAGTATATGGCTCAAGCCCTGATTATCAGGAGTGGCAAATTGAGGTGATAAAGCCCATGCCCATATTAACTGGCATGGAGGAGAATTACTATAAAATGGCGGTGAACTTCTGTGGAGAAAATGTGGCTAATCACTCCTGGTTTGTTCGATTAAGGTTTCCAAGATTACTGCCAGCGCAAAGTGCATCACTAGGTGAGCTATATATCGTGAAAGAGACAAATTCTAAATGGATCCATTGGTTTCAATATCATTAAAAAGGAAGAATCCATAAATGGATTCTTCTCTTTACGACATAGCTATCGTTTTCGTTGCTACAGTTTGTTGAAATGCCTGATCATGCTCAACAATCACCATTGTGAGATGAGAGCTTTTTATGAGCTCTTCAATCTGCATGCGTGAATAGATATCAATAAAATTGAGTGGTTCATCCCAAATATATAAATGAGCCTTCTCACACAAGCTTTTAGCAATCAGCAGCTTTTTCTTTTGCCCACCAGAATAATGAGAGATATCCTTCTCAAATTGAATACGCTCAAAATCCATCTTGCGCAGGATTGATTTAAATAACGTCTCATCAATACCATGCTCTTCAATAAATTCCGATAGCAATCCCTTTAAATGGGATGTATCCTGCTGAACATAGGAAATGACTAGACCTGAAGCTAACTTTATCGAGCCTGTATGTTGGATGGGATTACCTAGAATAAGTTTTAACATACTACTTTTTCCGCTTCCATTTTTGCCATCTAAAACAACTCGATCCCCTTGTGCCACTTTGAAGCTAATAGGCTTATTCACGATATGGTCATCGTACCGAATCGATACATCCGTGACAACAACCATTTCTTTTGATGGATATGCCAATGGCTCTACTTTCAATGACTCGGTTTTTTCAACATTTTTTAGCAGTTTTGATTTTTCCTCAATAGCTCTTTGTTGTCTGGATTCCAGGTTCTTCGCTCGTTTCATCATCTTGGCTGCTTTATGTCCAACAAAGCCTTTGTCCAGTTTAGAACCTGAATTGGTTGTGCCGTTTTTGGAGGCTTCCACTTGATTAGACCAACCTGACGAACGCTTTGAGGATTGTTTTAATCGGTCGATATCTTTTTGCAGTCGTTGATTGGTTACTTCTTCGTGTTCCTGCTGACGATCAAAATTTAACTTCCAAGAAGAATAATTTCCACTTTGAACGTCAATATTGGCTCTATTGATCGATAGGATATGGTCAACACAGCCATCTAAAAAGCTTCTGTCATGTGAAATTAAAATAAATCCTTTTTTTCTGCGAAGATAATCGGAAACCGTCTTTCGTGCATCCGTGTCTAGGTGATTGGTTGGTTCATCAATTAATAAAAATTGACCCTCTGTCAAAAACAACGCAGCAAGTAACACCTTTGTTTGTTCACCATTGGATAATGTTTTAAAAGGACGATACATGACCTCCGCATCTACATGTAGGTAAGCTATTTCACGTAGACATTCCCAATCTTCTGCCTGAGGACAAATTTCTTCAAATATTTCATGGGTATATTTATTTGGATCAGAAACTGGATAGGGGAAATAAGTGAAGTCTACAGAAGAGATGATTTTTCCGCTATACTCATAATTTCCTAATAACAACTGAAAGAATGTTGTTTTACCTCGTCCGTTTCTACCGATAAATCCAAGTTTCCAATCCGTATCGATTTGAAAGTTGACATTCTCAAAAATATTGTCAAAGCTGCTTGGATAAGAAAAAGTTAGGTTTTGTACTTGTATCATGGACATGATAATTCCTCCTTTGTATTGCAACAGTTTACTTTTCATACAAAGTCGGTCTATCCATCTATGGTTGATTTCTCCGTATAAGTAGATGGATATTAACGACTTATACGGAGTGTTACATGCGTTACAATAGTTTCTGAATCGCTCATATTTTTCCTCTCCTTTATAGGTAAATGAAAGGTACAAAATCAACTATGAAAGCAAGAAAAAAACCCTCCAATTGTGCATTGGAAGGATTAGTCTTTTTCTGAATAAATGCGATTTGCCATTTGTGTCATGACAAATAAAATGCAAACTGATAGTTAAAAATGGATAGACTAACCCTATATTTTGTGTTTGAAATCATTCAATTCAAATAAAAATATAGTTTAGTTCTTCATTGTCCATTCATCAGTCCTCTCATAATTGTCTTTTTATAGTAACAAATTTTTTTACAGAATACAATGTAACCTTATTTTCAATTCTAAACTTTCATTCTCTAACTAATGTCGCTAGCTACAAGTAGAAATAGAAAACACTACATAGAGTACTGTGTAATGATGCTTAAGACAAGCAATACAGCAATGATTAATTAATATTTTTAATTCAGCAATTAATTTTATTTATTTTTTAATTAAAATTATTAATTTTATTATTTACATCTTTAATTTCTTTGTTATATAATCAGCTTAACTTAAAGGAAGGAGTTCACTATGGCTTATCAAGTAATCACAAATTGTCCTGTCTGCAGTAAAACATTGAAAATTACGAAGTTACAGTGTTCTCATTGTCACACGACCATTGAAAATGAGTTTGAATTGTCGAAGCTAGCATCCTTATCACAGGATCAGCTTCATTTTGTGGAAGTATTTTTAACCTGCCGAGGAAATATTAAAGAGGTTGAAAAGGAACTGGGGGTTTCGTATCCAACAGTTCGAGGCAAGCTAAATGATATTATTTCATCCCTTGGCTATGCTCAAAAGAAGAAAAATGAAGTAGATGAGAAAAAAATTGTAAGCATGCTGGAAAATGGCGAAATCACAACAGATGAAGCCATAAAGCTCTTAAAAGACGAATAGGGAGGAACGACCATGAAAGAGGAGATTACAAAAGTGTTAACGATGATTCAAGAGGGCAAAATTGATGCGGATAAAGGATCAGAGCTGATTCAAGTGCTACAACAGAAAGAAGAATCAGAGAATAAATTTGTGGAAAAAACAAAGTATTTAGATAAAACGTTAAAGGTCCGTGTTGTATCCACCGAAAATGATAATGTCACGGTAAATTTACCAATTAAACTTGTCAAAGCCGTATTGATGGCAGGACACAGCATCGCTGCAAGTATTCCGCAATCGGAAAAATACGTAAAAGATATCGACATCAATCTTCTTCTTGAAGCGATTGAAAATGAACTAGATGGACAAATTGTAGATATAAAATCAGCAAACGGGGATTCCGTTGCAGTCTTCATTGAGTAGAGGCGACGAATGATGCATGTAAAAGTGAAAGCAAAAGACGTTCGCTTTACCGTCCCTGTTCCCTATACTGTGCTAACCATTGTCCTCTCCATTTTAACTTCTAAATGGATTCAGCAACAAGCCAATAAGTGGACAAAGGCATACTTCGATAAAAAGAAAATAGACTTTACCTTTCCCCTCATCGACAAAGAAATGCTAAAGCCGATTATCAAGGAACTACAAAATTATAAAGGACTTGTGCTAGTCGATGTCAAAGCTCAGGACGGGACTGAGGTTAAGGTTAGACTATAATCCCAATGATAGAATGGTAAGAGCATGTTATGATAAAAGCATGCTCTTTATTAATGTAATGAGCATCATTTGAAATGGGTAAGAGATGATCATTATTTCAGGACTTACGATAGAGACAACTATTTTTCAATGGTACATAAAATAGAAGATTTCTTTAAACTCAAATTAGAATTCTAGATCCATTTTAATAGAAAATCACGTACATCGTTAAAAATAGATTTTTGATTTGGGTATAAGTGATTAGTGGTAATCTATTTGGAACTACATAATTAAAAATACTGAATAATCCAAAAATAAAGAAGTTTAGAATCTTGATTTACTTTTCATTTGAAGGATGGTACACTTAAAACTATTGAACAACAACTATATATTGTGTTCGTTTTACAAAGGTACTACTACATGTAGTTTAAAAGGGAAGTTCGGTACAATTCCGACGCTGTCCCCGCAACTGTGAAGCTGACGATGATTGCAACCACTGTGCATTTGCATGGGAAGGGAATCAGAGAATGAAGCAAAGCCAGGAGACCTGCCTTTATAAAACAAATTTATCATTTCTTCGGGGATTAAGAGATGGGAACGTCAGTATTTTTGGTATGTTAACGTTTCCATTTAGCCTATCTCTTTAGAGGAGATAGGCTTTTTTATTTTATGAAAAGAGGGATTTCTATGAAACTTTATACGAAAACAATTTGTCCAAAATGCCTATGGGTAAAATCTGAACTACAACGTGCAGGACTTGAAGCTGAAATTGTTAACATCGATCACGATGAACAAGCAAAGCAAACGATTATTGACGCAGGTTTTTTAAGTGTGCCTGTTTTAGAGATGAATGAAACTTTCATAGGAGATGTTCAGGAAATTGTTTCTCAAATTGAGTTGATTGCCCTATGATTGTTTACGCGAGTCGTACAGGTAATGTCCGAAATGTTGTATCCAAATTAAAGGCAGAATGTATCGAGCTCTCGGAAGAATTACGATTGAACAAGCCATATCTCTTAATTACCTACACAGATGGTTTAGGTGACATTCCAGCAAAGGTACAACGTTTCTTAGAAAAAAACAGGGATTTTTGTAAAGGAGTAGTTGCCAGTGGTAATAGTAACTTCGGTCATCATGTATTTGGTGCTGCTGGTGAGAAAATCGCTGCTACCTATCATGTACCCTTAGTAAGGAAATTAGATTTACGAGGTAATCAAACGGATTACGAAGCAATACAAACGTTTTATGAAACGAGGGTAATGAGATGAAAACCTATTTAAAGCTTAATAATGACGTACTGAATCGTTATAGTACAACTGGATTACTTGAGTTAGAAAAGGACCGCGAAGCTACGCGCCGCTACTTTTTAGAGTATGTTAACGTACGTTTGCGTTATTTTATAGATATTGAAGAAAAAATCCGCTATTTAGTTGATGAGGGCTACTATGAGAAAGCCTTTATCGACATGTACGAAATGGAATTTATTAAGAAGCTGTACAAGAAAGCCTATGATTATAATTTCCGCTTTCCATCCTTTATGAGCGCAAGCAAATTTTACGATAGCTATGCTATGAAAAGTCGTGATGGGGAAGAAATCTTAGAAAAGTATGAGGATCGTATTGTCATTATTGCTTTGTATTTAGCTCAAGGCAACACGGCTCTAGCAGAACGCTCTGTCGAAGCAATGATGGAAGCCTATCAGCCTGCAACACCAACTGCTTTAAATAGTGGTAAGAAAGCACGTGGTGAATTAGTCAGCTGCTTTAAATTATCAATGGATGACTCCATGAATAGTATTGCTGAAAATATTGGCTATTGTTTAGAGCTATCACGCCTTGGTGGTGGAGTTGGGGTCAACTTAACAGATTTACGTCCATTAGGTGATCCAATTAAAGAGATATTAAATCGTGCAAGTGGTGTCATCCCAGTAGCGAAACTGTTAGAAAATTCTTTCAGTTATTCTAATCAGCTAGGGCAACGAAATGGCTCAGGTGTTGTCTATCTAAATATTTTCCATGCAGACATAGAAAATTTCATTTCATCAAAAAAACCAAATGCTGATGATAAAATTCGCCTCGCTACCCTTTCAACAGGGATTATTATACCTAGTATTTTCTTCGAACTGATGAAACGTGATAAGGATATTGTTTTGTTTAGCCCATACGATATTTTTAAAGAATATGGCAAACGTATGTCTGAAATTTCTATTTCAGACATGTACTACGAGCTACTTGATAACCCTAAAATTCGTAAAATTAAACGTTTAAATGCACGAAAGCTTTACACAGAGGTGAAAAAAGCACAATTTGAATCAGGCTATCCGTTTGAAATCTTTGATGATAATGTCAATAAGGTACATCCTTTAAAAAATATTGGACGTGTCAAAATGTCCAATTTATGTACAGAAATCTTACAAGTACAAGAGACAAGTATCATTACGGACCAGGATCAACCAAATGACTATGGATTAGATGTATCGTGTAACTTAGGTTCCATCGATATCCATGCAGCAAGTAAAGTCAATGATTTCGGCGCATTAGTCGATACAGCCATGCACCTATTAACGAATGTATCGCAAATGACACACATTAAGAATGTTCCGTCTGTTGCAAAAGCCAATCAATTAATGCATTCTGTAGGGCTTGGCTGTATGAACCTCCATGGGCATCTCGTGACAGAAGGCATCCTGTACGGCTCAAAAGATTCCATTGATTTCATGGATCACTTTATGGAAGCGATGAACTATTATTCTCTGAACTCTTCGATGGAAATGGCGAAAGAAAAAGCTGCAACCTTCTACCGATTTGAGGACAGTGATTATGCATCAGGTAGCTATTTTGACCAATATATCAATAAAACTGAAGAAGAACTATCGCCTGCTGTGTTGAAGGCGCTTGGCAATATTCCAATCATCACAAACAAGATGTGGGAAACGTTAAAGCAGGATGTAATGCAGTACGGTCTATTCCATTCCTATCGTTTGGCTATTGCACCAACTGGTAGTATTTCATATATTCGTAGCTGTACGGCTTCAATCGCACCATGTACAGAGCGCGTAGAGGTTCGTGATTACGCCGATAGTAGAACCATTTATCCAATGCCTCATTTAACAAATGACAATAGTCATTTATATGTGGAGGCGTATGATGTAAATCCGTATGATTTAATTGATTTATATGCAGCTTCTCAAAAGCACGTTGACCAAGGTATTTCCATGACGCTTTATGTAACGGACAATTGGACAACCGAACAATTGGCTAAAGTATACATTTATGCGTGGATAAAGGGCATTAAGTCTGTTTACTATGTTCGTCAACGATTACAAAGCTTAGAGGAGTGTGTAGCATGTCAAATATAATTTATGAGGCAGTCAATTGGAATAAGGCAACAAGTGAGCTTGCCCAAATATTTTGGGACCAGCAATGGAAGCAAATTTGGTTTCCAGAAGAAATTGCGGTCAGTAAAGATATTAAACAATGGAAAAGCTTTGAGCATCAGGACACATATAAAAAAGTATTTGCAGGCTTAACCTTACTGGATACTGTACAAACAAATATCGGGATGAATCGTGTTGCTGCTTATACAGACGATTTACAGGAAAAGGCTGTCCTAACCGTTTTTGATGCATTCGAGGCGATACATGCCAAGTCCTATTCTTATATTTTCACAACGCTTTGTACAAACGAAGAAATCGACGAGCTATTTGAATGGGTCAAGAAAAATGAATTTCTACAGTATAAGGCCAATAAAATAGCAGACATTTATAATAGTATTGAAGAAGGCAATCCAGAGAGCTTATGGAAAGCGATGTTTTCATCCGTTATGCTTGAATCTTTCCTGTTTTATTCTGGCTTTTTCTATCCACTATACTTAGGGGGACAAGGCTTCCTACGAAACAGTGCCGAGATTATTTCACTCATCTTGCGCGATGAATCTATCCATGGGGTAGCAGTTGGATTTTTTGCTCAAAATTTATTCAAGCAATTTTCAAAGGAAAAGCAAGAAGAGCTACATTTATGGGGCTATGAGCTATTATTAGATTTATATCAAAATGAAATGAAGTATACAGATGATATTTATGCGGAAACAGGATTATCACCTGAAGTGCGAGCATATGTACGTTATAATGCTAATAAAGCTTTAATGAATGTCGGCTTTGAAGCCATGTTCCCAGAAGAGGAAGTCAATCCAATTGTGATGAATGGTATTCGTAATGAAGGCTCCACATATGATTTCTTTTCACAAAAGGGTGCTACCTATGCCAAGGCAAAAGTTGCGCCAATCACAGATGACACATTCAATTTTAATCGTTAAGGATGAAGAACAATGAATCTAGAAGTAAAAATTAAAAAAGTTCACGCTGATGCCATGCTACCGATACAAGCCAACCCTGGTGATGCAGGTATGGACCTCTATTCCATAGAAGCAGTAGAAATCCCAGCAGGCGTAGCCAAACTCATTAAGACAGGTATACAGATTGAATTACCTAAGGGAACGGAAGCCCAAATTCGACCAAGAAGTGGACTAGCATTAAAGCATAGTGTAACCGTACTGAATAGCCCAGGCACTATAGATGAAGGCTATAGAGGCGAAATCGGTGTTATTTTAATCAACCATGGTCAAGAACCGTTTATCGTAGAAAAATCAATGCGCATTGCTCAAATGGTTATACAATTTGTTCCTTCTATTCAATTAGTGGAAGTAGATGAATTATCTCAAACGGTCCGTGGAGAATCTGGATTTGGTGCAAGTGGTACGAAATAGCGTACCTATATATAAACCGCATAAAGTTTACTTAAAAATCCTGCGAAAATGCAGGATTTTTTTGTTATCGTAGCTCATAGCAGAAGGAAATAATAGGGTTCATATGGAATGAAGTAATGATAGCGAAGTAAAGGAGCTAATAATCATGAAAAAAATATGTTCAGGTATTTTCCTTATGTTGATTGTCATTCTTACATCGATCACAACTGCTACAGCAGCTAGTAGTCAACTAAAAGTGGACGGTATGACAGTACAAACGGATGTGAAGCCCGAAATAAAAAACAATCGAACAATGGTACCTTTACGCGTGATTAGTGAAAATTTAGGGGCTAAGGTGCATTGGTCGGATGGGCAAGTAATACTGACCCAAAGTGAGATGAAAGTCAGTTTAAAGTTGAACAGTAGTAAAGCCACAGTAAATGGAAAAACGGTATTATTGGATGCGAAGCCATACTTAAAGAATGGACGCACCATTGTACCATTACGTTTTCTAGCAGAAACCTTTGGCTGTAAAGTTCAATACGATCATTTAACGATCTCAATCGATACAGAGCCATTGATGATTAAGGGTGTTGAAGTGAAAGCATTCCTTCATGAATACCACATGACAATGGGGGGAGTAGTCGAGCAAATCAATGGCAATGCCTATATGCAAGAAATGCACCGTATATTTACTAAAAATATGGGCAAGAAGATAAAACAGCCTAACGACTACACATGGTCTGTCCATAGCACCGTAATTGGGGGCTATTATAAAATGGGCCAATATGATTTCCTGAACAAGGAAGGTAGTAGCATAGCACGTTATGATCTCTATTCGTTGGTGCAATCTTCAGATAAACCTTTGACTGGACAGCCAGACGTGTTGATTTATGACGCAGCTGTTGACCAATGGTATGAGTTTAACAAAACTGCCAGTGACTCTATTTATTCGTTAATGGAAACTGCCACGAGAAATGGCTTTGTGACAGTTATTAGTAATACAGTTCCTTGATTATGAATCCATTAAAAACGCAATAGAAGAGCACATCTATGAATAAGATGTGCTCTTCTTTATTTTAGTGAGGATAAAAAATGCTAATCATTTTTATTTAGAAAAGTACTAGGCATGACTACAAGAACTACTGTTCCACGAGCACAGAGCGTATCCTGCGCGTAAACTTCAGTTTCAACTTTCCATTTTTTCGGATGAATTTCTTCAACAGTGCCAATTGCCTTTAATGGAACATGTTGGGGTGTTGGTTTTAGGAAATCTACATTAAGGTTAGCCGTTACAAATCGAGGTGGCTCCGCTCCATCACCAATTTCATGTCCATTTTTACGATGCAAGGCAAGCGCTGCCGACCCTGTTCCATGGCAATCAATTAATGAAGCAATTAAACCACCATAGATAAATCCTGGAATACCCATATATTTTGATTCAGGTGTATAGATTGTAATCGTCTTATCACCATGCCACCCCGTGCGAAGATGATGACCATCATCATTCAAACGGCCACACCCATAACACCAAGCGATATCATCTGGATAAATATCTTGAATTGCTTTTTCTACTTTTAATTCTTCCATTCTTCTCTCCCCAATACTCTAGTATTATTTGTTTCTAATCGAACGTTAATCATTTAAGTATAATTAATCATTTCCATTCCATCAATAAAAATCTAAATATTCCATCTATTTAAACTGTGTAAAAAAGCACTACCATAAAGTTGGACAAATTTTATTAGTGACAGATGGGGAGGGCTGGTATCAGAAAGTAGGAAAAGCTGCATAGCTTGTAAAACGCTGGCATGGTGCAACAATAGAAAGATGGTATACTATGATCGTTGCATTGCTGTGCTGAAGAAGGAATTAAAGGAGTCAAAAGGTATGTCATTAAAAAATATAATCGATTGTATTTGCAAGGAAGCAACTAATAAAGACAGTAAAAAATTAGAAGAATTACTAGAGCAATTGTATGATTATGAAAGTGCTAAAATACTTGATATTTACCCTTATCAGATAAAAAGTAATGAAAAATATAGTCAAGTTGAAGTATTCTTCGATAAATTAGAGATGGTCGATTTCCAACAAAAAACGCAGGATTATCATTCGTACCAGAAAAGCCTTGAAAAATTCGAGAGATTTTTTGAATTGATGTGGTTAAAATCATCTGAATTTTATGCATTTTATTATTTACCAGATCCTTTATATAAGGATCAATTGTATTATAAAGTCTACGAGAATGAGTGGGGTAAAATTATACCTAAAGATCTTACAGAAGGAACTTTTGTAAACATTGATGAATACACAATGTTAATTTCACTAATAAAATTAGCTGTTTCGGACCATCTCCATTTACATTTTATTTTACCTGAGGAGAATATTGTATTTAGTGGGAATGGCTTAGCCTTTTTAATTTACAGCCAACATAATCTTGAGTTATTAGAAAAGGTTGCTAATACGGAGGGGCTCTATATCCGTTGAAAAAGTGAGAGAACATTCCCAGCAACATGAAGCTAGATAATATGAAACATACCCTAAAAAAATAGCAACAATCTATGTTGCGTACAGATCGTTGCTACAATTATTTAAAAATCATTTATTTTGCTCTCGATAATTAATGGCCTCTTTAAATTCATCGGTAGCTAGGATATTGTAGAACATATTTCTACTGTTTACGTTTGCTATTGTCCCAGTGATTGTATTATCAATCCATAGATAGTATTCATCATCGTTTAGTTTGATCTTATACTGCGGAGTAATTTCGTTATCGACCTCACCGAATTCTCTAGCTTTTTTAAATGTTTTTTCTATAATTTTAATATCTTTCGCATCGGAGATTTGTTGTAAAGTATCGGGCTGCACTTCATCGAAATTAATTAATTCTTGAATTTCTATCACCTTCGATGCTTCTTTCTGATCGTTACAAGCAACTAACGCTAAGGAACAAATCATTAACAACAAAATTGTTTTTATTTTCACCTTGTCTTCACCCCTTTTTGTTCAATCTAGTATATTCCCTTATGAACATTTCTTCAAACTGCAAAACCCTCAAAGTATTTACATATTCTAACAGTCTAAAAAAGGTTTAACCATAGCATAAAAACTTATCTGAGAGCTTTCCCCTTGAATGGAATTTATAGTATGCTGATTAAAAGGGAGGAGAGGGATTTTATGGTTAAACAATTGATTGTTGGGGATACAACACAGGAATTGGCTTCTACTCGTCGCATGCTGGAACGCTTGCCCGACGAGCATATGACATGGAGGCCACATGAGAAATCAATGACACTAGGAGGTCTGGCCACGCACCTAATCAATCTGCTAAACTGGCAAATGGCTATTTTACAGTACTTAGACTTTGATCTTTCCACCGTTCCGTTACGACGAGAGGCATTAGAAAAGCGAGCTGACATTCTGGATGAGTTCGATACAAACGTAAGAAAACTGGAAATGATGCTTACTGAATGTGATGAGAAAACGCTTGGAGAGGAATGGACACTACGTCATGGTGACCATATTATTCGCCAAGAGCCTCGAGCAATTGCGTTCCGCACCTTCGGATTAAGCCACATGGTCCATCATCGGGCGCAACTTGGGGTATACTTGCGACTTCTCGATATTCCAGTACCAGGCATCTACGGCCCCTCTGCAGACGAAGAAGCCTAGTAAACTACTTCCATGAATCGCTATTTAGAAAGGTATGAGGTGTTCGATTGACTAAGATAATGACGAAAACAGAACGATTAATTATTCGATTAATGGAAGAGGGAGATTACTCTTCTTGGCTTACGCAATATGAAAATCGTTTACCTTCCCAGCATAAATACGATGAAGGTAAATTAGATATGAGCATCTGTACGAAAGAATGGTTTCGTGATTTAGTTACTAAGCATCATCAGATGGCTCAGGATGATAAGGTGTATGTATTTGGAGTATTTAGAAAAACAGATAATACGCATATTGGTTTTGTAGACTTTTCCACAATTATGAGGGAAGAATTTCAATGGGCTAGGTTCGGGTATACCATTCATAACCATTTTTGGAGAAAAGGTTATGGTAAAGAGGCTGTAAAGGCAGCGATTGATCTAGCATTTGAAAAATTAAATTATCATCGAATAGAAGCTCATATAAACCTCGACAACACGGCATCTATAAAATTAGCAGAAAATGTTGGGATGCTTTATGAATGCACGAGGAAAGGATTCATATACGAGGACAACAAGTGGACTGATCAGCTGGTTTATTTTATAAATGCAGAAGACATTTAAAAGGGAGGAGCTGTATGTACGACATGGAGAACTCTTTAGAAGTGCAAAAGAAAGAGGATATAAAAATTTCAATTGTCATACCAGCCCATAATGAAGAAAAATACATTGGAAAATGCTTAGAATCTATTTTAAAGGCTTCCAAATCCTTTGAAAATCAAGTAGAGATTATTGTTGTTTTAAATCGCTGTACAGATAGAACAGAGGAAATTGCAAAATCGTATAATTGTACCCTACTAAAAAATAGCGATAAGAACCTTTCGAAGATTAGGAACGCTGGCGTTGATATAGCAAGAGGGGAAATCATCGTCACAATTGATGCCGATACACAGATGAACGAACATGTGTTATCGAAGGCAGTGGAGAACTTAATCACAGGTAAGTACATTGGCGGGGGCGTTACAGGAAAGTTTGAAAGAATGTCCTTAGGAATTTTTGTTTCAGCTTTGTTATTAATCGGACCACTATTTTTAAAATATGGTGCAATTTCTGTAGGCATCTTTTGGTGCTACAAAAAAGATTTTCAAGCAATTAATGGATTTAATGAAAATATGCTCATGGCAGAAGATGCCGATTTTGCTAAACGATTAAAAGATTGGGGAAAAAAGAACGGAAAAAAATACGGAACAATTCAAAATGGAATGATCACTTCAAGCAGAAAATTTGATAAGCATGGAGACTGGGTTTTACTTAAGCGTCCTAAAATGATCCTAGCATACCTTAAAGGTACAGATCAGAAACATGCGAATGAAGCATATTATGAAAATGAAGATAGATAAAAAGAAACCGTAACGTTAATCGAACAAGGATTAACGTTTTTTTGTTATCACACTAGCTGGAAAAAAGAAAAGAATTGAATAATTTTTTATAATAAATTATTCTTTATTACATCAATATTGATGATTCATTTTAGCGAAAGGATGGGGATTGATATAGCTGACGTCAATGTGTCAAACCCTAACAATCAGAATGATGAATAACTTGGAAGATTTAATAGAAAAAGAGTATTCCAATATAGCAGGCATCGCTATTAGAAAAGATAATCATTTAATTTACGAAAAATATTTTGATGGGTACACCCAAGATGATGCTTTGCATATAGCATCTGTCACTAAAAGTATCATCTCCATTCTTATTGGAATGGCAATTGATAAAGGATATATGAAAAATATAGAACAGCATGTGTTAGATTTTTTTCCAAATTATACAGTGAAACGTGGCGAAAAAACCATTCAAAACATCACCATAGCAAATTTGTTGTCAATGACTGCACCCTATAAATACAAGTCAGAGCCTTATACGAAAGTATATTCAAATGATGACTGGGTAAAAGCTGCATTGGATTTGCTAGGGGGCAAAGGTAGTATTGGGGTGTTTAACTATTCTACCGTTGGCACACATATTTTATCAGGTGTTCTTACAACTGCCACTGGTCAATCTGTTCTTGATTTCGCTACAGAAAACTTGTTTAAACCTCTTGCAATCAAAGCTCCCACAAATACAACTATACAAAATAAAGAAGACTATTTCGCTTTTCTGAAGGATAAATATGTCACTGGCTGGATAGTAGATCCTAAGGAAGTAAATACCGCTGGTTGGGGACTTACGTTAACAACCCGGGATATGGCCAAAATAGGTCAGCTCTATTTAAATGGGGGTGTATGGAACGGTCGCCAAATTCTTTCTTCTCAATGGATAGAGGACAGCACTAAAGTACAAAGTCGATCAGTAAAGCTGACCTATGGTTATTTGTGGTGGATACTTGATGATTGCTATGCAGCTTTGGGGGATGGTGGAAATGTAATATTCATAAATCCTAAAAAGAAGATGGTCATTTCGATTGCTTCGCGCTTTATGCCACGTGCCAAGGATCGTGTTGAATTGATTAGAAAACATATGATGCCATTGTTTGAATAACAGCTAGGCATAATAAACAATTATGTTAAATACACTCCATTTTGATCATCATCAATCAAAATGGAGTTTTTATATTGAATAAAGGATATTAATGAATCAATTTTGTTAATCATCCTTAATGAGCATAAAAGCATCTACTTTATTGACTACAAAATAACATTACAAGCCATCCAAAACAGTTTTGGGGATCCGTTCAACTTTGTTCAAAATGACATTTTTAAAATCAATTAAAGTTTCGCATTTTTAATCAAAATTTTTTTAAACTAACAAAAATACTTGCAACACCCATTGTAGTACTGTATAGTACTAATTATGACAAAGGTAAAATTAATGAATCAAAAACGTGTAATTGAAGTAGCTGCAACATTATTTTTAGAAAAAGGGTTTGCTTATACAAGCATGGATGAATTAGTTCGTGTAAGCAAAGTTTCAAAGTCTAATGTGTATTATCACTTCTCTAATAAGGAAGAATTGTTGGAAGGGGTCGTTGATTATTGGATTGAAATGTATCAATCTGCAATAGATGACTTACTATCTCAAAACCAATTATTAGTTGAAGATCGTATCAAATTGTTTTTAAAGCAAATATCACAAGGAGTTCAGACGAGAGAATATAAGGGGAGCTGTCCATTTATTACCCTTTATATTCAAAGTCCTACAAATGCCACAAAAGTAAAAGAAAAAATAGGTCTTTTTTTTAAAGGCTTACAAACGAAAGTTTCCCTATTCCTTAAACAAGGGGTAGAGAATGGTGAATTTAGAAAGACAATAAATATTGACGAGGTTGCATCTCTTTTTATTACAAATCTTGAAGGAGCGCTATTTATTTCAGAAACACTGGAGGATGCAACTGTAATCATGAAAACAGCAGATCATTTGTTTAACTTGCTTCGGTAAAAGAAGCATTTTTTTTACATCGAATTAGTACTAAACAGTACTACTAGGAGGATTTTTATGAGAACAGTATTTTTAACGGGTGGAACAGGTTTTATTGGAAAGCAATTAGTGAAGGAATTAGTCAAAGAGGATGTGAACATTCTTCTTTTAGTGAGGTCGAAAAGTAAAGCAACACAGATTTTTCAGGAAAGAGGCATCTTAAAAGAGGAAAATATGCACTTTATTGAAGGTGATTTAACGAAAATAGACTTAGGTCTAAGTGCTGAAGATAAGGAGTTGGTATTGAACACGGATGTGATTATTCACGCAGGAGGCTCCATGGATATTCAAGCGACAAACAAAGAGGCAACTTCTGTATTTTTGAATGGCGCCAAACATATTAGTGAATTCGCTAAAAGTATTCATCAATTGAAGGGCTTGCAGCAATTTATTCATGTTGTAGGTTACATGAGTCCCTTTGATGATAATAATAGCAAGGTTGCGATAGATGTATTTAAAGAAGGAAACAAATTTTTAAAAATAAAAAATCCATATGAGAAAACAAAATTTTTAGCAGATCTTTATATCCGTCAACAGGCATCAGCAGTAGGTTATCCGCTGTCTGTCATTAATCCGCCAACTGTGGTTGGTAGTAGTAAAACAGGGAGTACAGAGCAGATAGCAGGATTAGGTTTGCTTGTGACAAGTATGCGAAGAGGGCTCATGCCAGTGATTCCGGGAGGTAAGGGATATAGGTTGCCACTGATTTCAAACGATGAGTTTGCGAAGTTTATTGTGCAGGTTTTCAAATTGGAGCAGCCGGCTATTCAAACATATACACTTGTTGATGACAAAGAGAACGATCCGAACATTGCTGAATTATTAAGTGTTATGTCGGAAAGTATGAATATGAGGGCACCAAAAATCTCTGTTCCAATGCCGCTTATGAAAACAATAATGAAAAGTGGAGTAAGTAAAATAACAAACATTCCTTCTGATGGACTGAATTTTATCACAAAACGAACATTTTCAAATGGTTCGGTGAAAAACATGAGGGGGGGAGATTGGTTTAAGAAGATGAATGTCATGAACTTTTTCCCTGCCGTAGTAGCTGATCTGGATTATCGATTGATGTATCAAAATGGTGAACATCATCATTTATTTGAGCGAACATTATGCGATAACAATACCCTTTACCAATTACACGGAGAGGGAAAACCGTTTATTTTATTACATGGTTTATTGAGTGATGGGGAGGATTTATTTCCTTTAGCGCATGAGCTTCATGAAAAAACGGGTCAACCTGTATGGATCTTGGATCTTCCAGGTTTGGGACGTTCACCTTTTAAACGCGAGAAAAATCTTTTAAATATCTATTTGAATGTAGTAAAAAAGTTATTGGAGAAAGCTACTAACGGCGCCCATCTAATTGGCCATTCATTTGGTGCGTATATTCTTTTGGAAGCATTAGTACAAAAGTACATAGATAAGAAGTATACAATTACTTTACTTCAGCCACCTATTACTAAAAAAAATGCTAAATCGATAAATGTTCCTCAATTTATGAACAAATGGACATTGAAATTGGCAACTACTAATTTGATAGAGCGATATTTATTAAGTAATGGTTTATTTGAAAGTACAGAGAGCATCCCTGAACATTATATTGAAAAACTAAGTAAAAGTTTTACTTCTCCTAGAATTTTAAATACTACGGTTCAGCTTAACAGTTTACTATCGAAAAACGTTCAAGGTGATTTCAATGAAGTAACAACGTATAATCTTCACATTATTTGGGGGGATTCTGACAGAGGCTATTCTGCTCCTTCACATCTGGGTAAGGTTGATTTTGTTCCATATGGTCATCATTTTCCCCTTAGCCATCCGAGTGAAACGGCTAATTTGGTCATAAAAAACAATAATGAATTTGCAAAAGAAGCTGAGATCTTGCTTCGATAAAACTACTATTTGTCCTTTCTACAGGTAGCAGTGAAAATTACTGATATATTACAGCCGAAAAAGTATACACCTGACCAGTTGTCAAAATTTATTTGACGACTGGTTATTTAGTATTATTCTTCAGAGTTAAGGAATCAAGAAGAACGAATTTAATAAAAGGAAACTCGATGCAGTATAAGTTTTATTTAAAGAAAATTCTTTTTTAGAGTATGGGGAAGACGAAAGGGACTACGAAATTATTCATATTCCAACAGAGACATTAAAAAAATTATTTAAAGATAATTCCAGATCTAATTGCATTTTTTAATAGATATCGAGGTGATTGAGGATTAATATCTTTTTCAATGAGCATTCGTAAATAATCGCCTATGTTCATATGTCCTATTATTGGATATGGCAGCTGAAGACAACTTTTTTATTATATGAAATGGGGAAACTATTTTAAAGTAATACTATCTTAGGCACCAATGTATTAAGTTTTTTTAACATATATTAAACTTTCATTCAACAATCGGGCCAGATTGTAGAGTAACTTCAGGGCATAACTTATAACTTCTAACTTCTAACTAATAAATATACTATGCACGTTATTCGTTAGAAGTTATAATACTCAATTTAATAGTAGGTTGTTCCATAAGCTCATCGAATCGGTACGAGTTATGCAATAAGATTAATTGGACTGGTTTGATATTGCCTCAAAATAGTCTAGAACTACCTTGCGGAATTCCAATGAAGCTTGCGTCATGTATCGACTTTTATGCCATAATAAAGCGATATCACGTACAAGTTCATGATCCTCAACTTGCAAATATTTAATCTTTTCCCATGATATTTTTGCTGTGCTTGGTATGAAGGCAAGTCCAATTTCAGCTTCTACAAGAGTGATCAAACGTGTAGGTTCATCGCCCTCATACACATATTTAAGGTCAATTCCAGCCGATTTACATACAGCGTCTACTAAATCACGAGTGCCGTATCCTCTTTTCACACCTACAAAGCTTTCATCCTTAAGTTCTGTTAAACATACGCTACTTCGGTCTGCCAGCCGATGCCCATTAGGAACTGCAACAAGAATGGGATCAACAAAGACAACTTGACATTCGATGTCTTGCCCTTGAAAAGGAGAGGACGACAAGCAAAAATCGACTTCACCTCGATGTAAAAGCGTGACCATTTCCAGTGTGGTCAGCATTTGCACATGAAATTGGATATTAGGACGTTTTTTACGAAACTCTCGCATAATCTGGGGTAAAGTACTTGCTGTGGTTACTGCAAGCTTAAGTGTGCCAGATTCCGCTCTGGACAAATCACTAATCTCCTGCTTCCCCTGTTCCAACTCAAACAAAGCCCTTTCCGCGCGACGAATGAATTTGTTGCCAAATTCATTTAATCGCAGTTTCCTGCCTGTGCGATCAAATAAAGGTACCCCTAAATCTTCTTCCAGACGCTGAATCGTTTTGCTTAGCGACGATTGCGTAACGTGGAGACTTCGGGCAGCTTCGGTTACATGCTCTAATCGAGCTACTTCTAGAAAATATTGTAGTTGAAGAAGTTCCATTTCTTTTTCTCTCCAATCATTCCTTTTGGTCAATGATATCATAACTTTAAATGCGTTGGAATGAATGTAAAATTTCAAGTAAGATATCAATGTAACAAATATAAAGGGGGGTAAAATATGAATTCTCGTAGCAGGTGGTTAATGATATCCGTTGGACTAGGAATATTATTAAACCCTTTAAATTCATCAATGATTTCTGTTGCTATTGCTAGGTTGCAACATGTGTATAGCATTGATTTTACTGCTGTTTCCTGGATTGTGTTTTCATTTTATATCGCTAGTGCTATCGCCCAACCTGTAATGGGGAAGGCTAGTGATTTATTCGGTCGGAGAAAGATATTTCTGGCTGGTCTTGTTGTATCCTTAATTTCTTCTATTCTGGCTCCATTTTCTCCAAATTTCGGATGGCTTATAGTGTCCAGAATTGTACAATCAATCGGAACTAGTATGCTGATTGCAGTTGGAACAGCTATAGTACGCATTCATATTACAGAAAAGCAAGCAGATGCTTTAGCAGGTTTATCGATTTTCCTATCCGGTGCGGCAGCTATAGGACCTTTTGCAGGAGGAGTACTTATTCAATGGTGGGACTGGCCAGCGATCTTCATCGTCAATATCCCGTTTGTTGTGGCGAGCTTTATATTAGCTTGGAAAATGATTCCTAATGATGGATCGGCAGCAATTGTTTCACGTGACATGTCGTTTCAAAAATTACTGGGTGTGATTGATGTGCCAGGAATTCTGCTCTTTGCGGTGGGTCTGATTGCACTTCTAGTTGGCTTGCTGTCAGCGAAATCATCTGGGCATTTCTCTATGTGGAATGTCATTGTTGTGCTAATCGGGCTCGTTGCGTTGGGAATATTCGTACAACATGAGCTAAAAACAATGTCGCCATTTATTCCTTTACGCACCTTCGCCAAATATCCAGGGATGACTTGGGTCAATATACAATCCTTGCTAGTTAACTTACTTTATTATTCACTCTTTTTTGGGATTCCATCATACCTGCAAATGGTGCGTCATGTCAGTGAATTTCAGACAGGGATTCTTATGTTAACCTTGGGCTTGAGCTCGATTGTAGCTTCGCCTATAGCAGGGAAATGGGTCGGTAAATCGGGACCAAGACCTGCATTGATTGTATCCTCATTACTGATGGTAGTGGGGGCAGTGTGGATTGTGACATGGACGCAAAGTTCACCAGTCATCAGTGTGTGCCTGGCGTTAGCCGCATTCGGTTTTAGCAACGGGCTAAACGCTGTTAGTATGCAGGCAGCTTTGTTTAAAAGCTCTCCAAAAGAAATTGCTGGTGTAGCATCTGGCCTATTTAATACATCGAGATACTTGGGAACAATTTTATCTTCACTGTTGACAGGTATCATTATGGGAGGTGCGTTCAACTTGACAGGATTCCGATTGCTGGGAGTTTTCCTAACGGTCATTGCATTGGTCTTAGTATTTATAAGTCTGCGATTCAGATATTCTGAGCAATTGGATGAACCGCGTACAAGCAATTAAAACAAAAAATAAAAATAGGAGTTGAATGTGACAACTGTTAGTATTAAGGAATGGTCCTCATGAGATCAAGCTTGGAAGGAAATGCAAAAGGATAAACAACCCCAAGATGAGAAAGTCATCCAGAAGTTGAATGCGAGAGCGCAAACTTTCGCCGCGAATACCCTTGGAAATGCAGGTCAAAAACGGATGGAGCAAGTTATTCAATGGTTCAATGGAATGAGGATTACGACAAAAGAATTGGTTCATACAGATGCAATAATAGAAGACCAATTGACTGTTAATTTGCTAGGTGAATTAATGTTGCACCAAGAGAGCTGGATTCTTTATTATTTGCCATCAATGACTATCTTGGAATAAAAGAGCAGTTGAAATGATGGTGGCTTTAGTTTTACATTTTAAATCCATTTTGTCTCACTATTATTAGTATACTTTTCATTGAAACGTAACTTCCTATAATTTATATTATGTAAACTAAAATTATTTGGCGAGGAGGAGGGCTTGAGTACGTCATCTACCCATAATATCTGTACTTTTCGACTTGTAATTCTGAAGTTCCTTATAATTTTCATGTGAACGATAACTCTCCTTTTTTACGATAATGGGATGATTTTGTACAGATAATAATTATTGTTTAATACGA
The DNA here is from genome assembly GCF_001043675.1 of Lysinibacillus sp. LK3. Lineage (NCBI taxonomy): Bacteria > Bacillati > Bacillota > Bacilli > Caryophanales > Bacillaceae > Lysinibacillus > Lysinibacillus sp. LK3. Next base: position 6,004 of record NZ_LDUJ01000015.1, on the reverse strand, counting down.
TATCTGGAGGTTTTATACTTGCAACTACATGCAGCCATTGATGAATTTGTTTTGTATATCGAGATTGAAAAAAATTACTCAGTTAATACAGTCACTAGTTATGAATACGATTTACAACTCTTCTTGACTTTTTTATCGGATCATGGCTGTTCAACCTGTTTAAATGAGATCACCAAGACCCAAGTACGTCGCTTTATCCAATATTTATTAGGATCATTAAAACAAAAACCTCGTTCGGTGAACCGAAAAATTTCTTCCTTAAAATCATTCACAAAATATTGTTTAAAGGAACAATACCTTGCTAATGATTTTACGGCCGGGATTGAATCGCCAAAGACCAATGATAAACTTCCTGTCTATATGACATTAACGGATTTAAAGCAGCTATTTGACTATTTAGAACGCGCCCAATCACGTTTTTCGATGCAGAATGAGATAATGTTTAAATTGTTAGCAACAACAGGCCTGAGGCGTTCTGAGCTCGTTTCATTGACCTGGGAACAAGTTGATTTGGTAAGTGAAACAATTCGAATAGAAGGGAAAGGGAAAAAAGAACGTATATTGCCCCTTCATCCACACTTAATGCCGCTTCTGGCATCTTATAAAGCTTCTTTAAGATCATATCAAATTTATCCAACAGAACCTGTTTTTCTAAATAAAAATCGTAAAGCATTAGATCCGCGGGGTTTACATGTGATCTTTAAAGATGTATTGAAAAAGGCAGGCCTCCCGCCTACCCGCTTCTCGTTACATCACTTACGGCATACTTTTGCAACATTGATGTTACAGCAAAATAAAGAAAACGTTGATTTACGGACTCTTCAAGAACTACTTGGCCATGAAAGTATTACATCAACTCAAGTCTATACCCATGTTGAGTACGAACAGAAAAGGAAAGCAATTGATTCTTTTCGAATATTTTGATTCATTTCCTTTAAACAGGAGCTAGTTACCCAAATATGGGTAACTAGCTCCTGTTTTTTAAAATTATCGTATCTGTAAAATGCGTTGGATTAATAGTTTTATAATGATTAGTGGTTAACTGCGCAAGCAAAGGATAATTTAAACTTGTAAAGGCATTCTAAAACCTCCTGGTTGAAGTTTCTTAAAGAGTGCGTCATTAATACCCTTTATTAAGATCATTCAAAATAGACATCAGTTGGTCCATTTGTGTTGATATTGCATTCATTTGTGGCTGTTGGTTGAACACCATACCCGGTTGAAGTTGTGGTGGTACCATTTGTTGCAGCGAGCCATATGGCATTTGATGTGGTGTTACCGTCTGCTGCATGGGTATTTGTAAGTTTTCCATAATTTGCGATAAAGGCTTCGCAATAATTTGCTTCTTAAAGTAAAGAAAATATTCTTCATTGTACAGTTGATGTTGAAAAGCAAGTTCTAATTTCTTTGACACATCTTTAAAATCTAATTTAAGATTATATTTTACATCAAGCTCTAAAGCGGTTTCTAATACCGTTTCCAGTAGGATTTGAGCAGCCTCCAATCGTCTAATATGTACGTCAAAACGTGAAAGATATGGATCTAATGAATCATAGTTTTTATTAGAATGTAATAAAAGAAATTTAATCGTTTCACGAGGAACCCCCATTTCATTAAATAAAGTTGAAATTGTGTAACGAAATGCGTGCGGAGAAAAAAATTGTTCTGTTTTAATCACTTCTACTTTTTCTTCATTATTTATTGGATTTTTCTTTTCAATCCAATTTAAATGTTCACATATCTTGTTTGTAATATAGTTCATTTGTTTGTTTTCTAAAGGGTGTCCTTTCAGCCCATATAATAAGGAATCTTCAGGGTCAAGATCTTTTATATGCTCTATTTTATATGCTCTACAAGTAAAGACATCATTTTAGGTGGCAGTGGCAAGAAAAAATCTTTATTTTTTCGGTTCCCTTTTTCTTTTTTCTTAAATTCCTCATACCCTTTTCCTTTTTTACGATTTCGTTTAAATTCCATCCCATTTTTTTGAATAGCTACTGATTTAACCGTTAACTTTTTTAAAGATGTAGAACGTAATGCTGTGTAGATTTCTATTAAAATAGGGATTAGAACATTTACCCCACTATCTTGTAATTCATATGCAGCTTAATAAACGGTAAATAATTCTTCTAAAGTTAAGGCTCTTGAATGATGTTCGTCATCATAATCTTCAATGGCATCTAAAGCAGCAAATGGATTGCTATTAACGATCCCAAGGTGATTAAAGTGAGAATATAAAGATGATAAGGTTGATATTTTTTGATTAACGGTTTTAGGACTAAACTGCTCTACCATTCGTTTAACCCATTCCAGCTAATAATCATATTTTACATTTTCAATTATTGGAACAATTTCGTTATTTTCCATATCCAATACAAATTCTTTTATATTCCGTTCATATGCTCCATTTGTAGAAACAGACCAACTCTTTGCACTTCTGTATTTTTCAAATGCAATGGATAATGGTGTTTTGGGTGTGATTTTAATATCTGACAATTAGGTTTCCTCCTTATAATAACAAAAACCCCCAAGCTAAATACCACTATCAAACGTATTTTACGTTTAACAATGTATAAGCTTGGGGGTTTCCCTTGTCATATATAAATTTGTTATTTTTTCTTTAATATGATTATCTTAACATCTTATAATTATTTGTTATTTGTCAACACTAACTATAAGGGTTATGTCTAATGAATGTTAATTTTCCCATCTTATTCAATTACCCTGCTGTTTATACAAGATAAAGGCGCTACTCATTTTTCAATCAAGAGAATAACAACCTTATCGAAAACAGCCTATATTTTTTACGTTTAGAAAGCTTTCAGGACAATGTTCGTGTTTTTTACGATTGATGAAGTATACAGACGATGTACGAATCGCACTTGCATAACTGAAATGCGAATGTTTAGAGTTGTTTTACACAAAAAAGTTCGTTAATTATCGTCATTTGTATTATAGCAACCGCTTCTTAGGCTAATCTAGCATTTAGTGCAATAAAAAAATCTGATAAATGAACTTTTATTTTAATAATTCTTTGAAGTTATCATCAATCCATGTATGTCCATACTTTTCTTCAACTTCACTAGAAATCAAAATAACCAATTCCTTTTTTGATCTAGTTAAAGCAACATATAAATAATTCAACATTTTATTTTGATTCGTATTAATTTGAAATAGATAATCAGAAAGTTCCGTTGTCAAAATAAATAAACACCGTTCGCCCTCTAACCCTTTTACTTTATCAATTGAACTAACTACTAATCCGTCTGTGTGTTTGTTTTCTCTATTTAATTCCAAAACTTCATATAATCTAGCCTTATCTTGTTTTGTTAGTTCTAAGGAAAGAACCTTTCCAATTTTATTTATTAAAGCCCAATTATCTTTTGTGCTTAGATTTTCCAATACCCACTTTTGTATTAGATATACCATTTGATCAGATTTATTTTGTTCAATATCTGATCTTTTAACTATAATTTTTAATTCATAATTCAAAGAATCTGTATGTGAATTTATATTATTAACATTAGTGATAAACCTATCGTTTTTCTTTAAAATATAGACGTAATCCCAATTGGGAGTGGTTAAATAATCATTTTACTTTTGAAAAAGTACTTTTTCAATTGATACATATTCCTTTTCTCAAAAGTTCTAGTTTTCCCGCAATCAGGGCATTTGTATAAAACAACATTTTTACCATATAAATCACGACTTAGGCATTTATTGATTAAATCACGTTTCCGATTTAAATACACAGGGGGTTCCCATGAATATAACCATTTTGCAATAACGTGAACAGAAGCGGGGCCACCGTAAGATAATGCAAAAGTGTTTTTATTCTTTCGTACAGTTACTGGATTTACGCCTAATTCCGTTTCAAAAATATTCTTTATTTGCATCATCATCGTTTGGGTGCCGCTAAAAGTTAACTGTGGCATCCCAGTAGACTTATTAATACTAATTGACCCATCTCCATCAAATACTCCTAAAATAAAAGGACGGTGATCCCAGACCTGTTCTAGTGGGTATTTAAGTTTAAAGGTTTTTTGATTCTCTAGACCATATTTTAATAAATCCGAGTAAATGATTTTACTGCCAAATGTGATTCTTGAATATTCCCTTCCCTTTGTATAATCAGGTTGAATTGGAGCTTCTGATTCAATTAAATTCTTGAGGTACTCTAAGATATAGGCATCTCTTTTTTCAATCTTAATTTTTAAACCAGCATGATTTTTTTCATCATATGAAAATACGTGACCGTCACTATATATCCAACCAAGAAAATAAAGCTTTTCTAACGTATCTAACTTTTCAAAGAACTCTTCGTTTAATGGGTACATTCTTGCCTTGTAAGTAAAACCTGCACTGACTAAACACCTTCTGATAACCCCATGGGTAGTGTTGTATTGCCATGCAATTTCTCTTAAACTCATTCCTTGTTCTTGATGTAATTCATTAAAAATTTCAATGTCCTTCTGATTAAATCTTTTGTTAAACATATTCTATCTCCCCTTCAAATGTTTGTTATTAGCAATGTTGACAGGAAGATAGAATAATATACTATTGATTTTTTATTTTTTGGAGTTTTATATTTTCACTGCTTGCTTAAACCAAAAGAAAAAGAAATTTAGCAATTTTAATTACTAAATTTCTTTTTCTAGATTAGTCCCTATTACTTTGCACTCCTAGTAGCCATATTAGGATTTATTATATTTATTTCCTTAAGCGCTCTCTCAGTTGATCTATTGATAAGTAAGTACAATTCTCTTTTAAATAAAATACAGGTAAAAAGTTGTATGTTATTTCAGTGAGTGAAAGGCTTTGCGAAAAAGCTTTTCTCCTGCTTTGTTAATGCTTTATGCAGCGCTCTTCTTTTGATACGCTCACTTCACTTGCAGCACAACTCACGTAGTTGGAAACATTTGGAGTGATTTGAGTAGTTACCCAAACAATCCAATAAATCAGGGTAAAAATGAACTTTGTATCGAAAGCTAAGGAGAAGAATCCAAATTTTATCGAAACTTTGAGACGAGCCGTACAATTTATTGTATGAAAGTTACTGTTTTTCTTCTCCTAGTATGTACAAAGTTAATGATTAGGTTTTCAACAGGGGGAGCTAACTTTGATACTTAAGTTTGAAATCTTTAATCAGCAGTTTATTAAAGATACTTAATCTTTTTCACTAAAAACATTTGGCTTAAAAATATCATGTATCAATTTTCCAAGAATTTGATCCCTATAAGATTTATTTGTATAAAAGAGGCTATCACTAAATTCTTCTACTATGTTCCTATCAATTATTTTTGGAAAATCATTAACTAAGGTTTGCAAATACACTTTATTAACTAACTGTAACTGTTTATTTTTCTCATTTACATACGGTTTAAACTGTTCATAGACTCCTTCTAGTTGAAATAATGCAATGTTAGACAATACTTTTCGTTTAATACTGTCTTCACAATTTTCTTCAGGAATTATTTGAATCATATAATCATTGGTTTGTCCAAGGTTTGCATCAACAAAATTAAACTTCTCATTTTCTTTACCATTCAAAGATCTAAATTCAATAGCAAATACTTTCTTCGTCACTTCATACATCAAATTTCTAATAGATGTTAATCTAGTCTTAAAATCTTTATGATCTTTTTTTTCTTTATACAAATTAAAGTCATTATAACATTCTATATATTCATTAAAGCTATTAACAAGAAGATCACACATTACCTCAGCTGATTTATCTTTTTCATAGTATTTATTTATATAATTTTCAATTGTCTTTAACCATAAATTTTGCTTCTTCTTTATATCATTAATTATTCGAAACAAATCTTTTTTATAGGCTCCATTTATCACATTTATTTTCGCTTCTAATTTATTTTGGTCATTTAAATTTTTCCTTATTTCACGAACTAATTTTTTTATTGTATCTTTAGTAGATTTATCTGTATACCCAATTAGCTTTAAATAACTTTTTTCAAATTTATTTTCTAAAGGTAATTGTATATCT